>DASSFG010000665.1:0-5636 GCA_035694685.1 Pirellulales bacterium | reverse complement strand
TGTGTAGGGTGGGACAAGCGAGCTTGCGAGCGCCGGCCCACCGCGCGGAAAGAGAGAAGGCAGAAGGATGAAGGCCGAAAACGCTTACCGTCGGTCTTCCTGCTTTTGCCTTGGCTTATGGTTTGCCTTGACTCATGGTGGGCCGGCGCTCGCAAGCTCGCTTGTCCCACCCTACCAGCATCGTAATTGCCTTGCAAATTTTGCTGACCAACGACGACGGCATCTATGCACCGGGCCTGGCGGCGCTGGAAAACGAACTGCGCGCGTTGGGCGAGGTGTGCGTGGTGGCGCCGGCGGTCGAGCAGAGCGGCGTGGGCCACTCGATCACCTTTCTTAGCCCGTTGGTCGTCAAGGAGCTGTTCGAAGGCGATCGCCGGCGCGGTTGGGCGGTCGAAGGCAGCCCGGCCGATTGCGTGAAACTCGGCATCTTCGAGTTTTGCAAATACCGCCCCGACCTGGTCGTGAGCGGCATCAACGGCGGGCTCAATGCGGGCATCAACGTGCTGTACTCCGGAACAGTCGCGGCGGCCATTGAAGGCGCCTTTTTCGAGATTACCAGTGTGGCCGTGTCGCTGGAGTTTAACGAACATGCCCGCTTCGATCGGGCGGCCCGACTGGCGCGAGAAGTCATCGAACAAATTCTGCGCAAAAAAGGCCCGTCGCCCCAGCTTTACAATCTGAACATTCCCACGGCGGCGCTGGAGGGCGCTGCTGAGCTGCGCGTGGTGCCGATGGGCGTGGCCCGCTACGGCGAGCAGTACCAAAAGCGGCACGATCCGCGGGGCCGGCCGTACTTTTGGGCTGTCAACGAACCGCCGCCCCCGCGAACCGAACACGAAACCGACTTGAACGCTTTGGCCGCCGGATATGTTACACTGACTCCATTGGACTTCGACCTGACCAAACGCACCGTCTTGGCGGAAATGGAACGCTGGTCGTTCCAATTGCCCAAGTGGCAGTCGTCGTTGTCCAATATGACGTAGGGTGGGACGAGTGAAGCGAGTCCCACCATAACAATAGAGGTGGGACTCCGGGTACCCTCTGGGTGGCTCGTCCCACCCTACGGTAACGCCGTCAATCGATCGACGGATACAGAGATCCGTCGATCCCCTAGAACGTGGCAACAACTCTTCTCGCACTGGAGTAATTAATATGAGTCGCGGTATTCAAAACCACTCTCCGAGGGCTGATCGCCGTCCGGCTAGTAAGGCTGCCCCGCCGGTTTTCGTATGTCTGGCATTGGGCCTCGTCGTTTCTATCGGTTGCGGCGATCTCGGCGGCAAACGTCGCAACGCCAGCGGCAGCGTTGCCGGAACCGGGTTAGTCGGTTCCGACGTCGATACACTGGCTGCGGGGCCTGCCCAGCAGACGGGCACACAGGGCACGCCCGCCTCCGCTCCGGCGCCGATACCCGGAACCGTGATGCCCGCCGCCCAGCCAGGCGGAGCGGCGGTCCCGTCGGGCGAAGCGCCTGCGCCGGGAGGAGCAGCGGCTACTGTCCAACCAACGCAGCAACCGGGCTTTTTGCCTGGGCTGCCTGGAGTAAATCTGCCCGGCCAGCCGCAGCCCAACGTCGTTACCGAGAAAGCGCAAGTCGGTGCCACGGGCAAAGGGAACTACGGTGGTCCTGGCGTCGTGACCACGCCGATCAGCGTTTATTTCCAGGCCCAAGAGCGGCTAATCTACGACTCAGTGACGTATGCCGTGAAACTCTTCGAGGCGGAACATGGCTACAAGCCAAAGACCGAGGAGGAGTTTATGAAGCAGGTCATCGAGGCCAATCAGATCCGACTACCGCAATTACCGCCGGGCTCGAAGTACAAGTACGATCCGCAGAGCGGCGAACTGCAGGTCGAACATCCGCAACGATAGGGTCGCTCAGGAAGCTACGCAGCAACGGCGCGACCAGAGGCGACTCGAAGTAGACATACGGCGTATGCCTGACGCCGACCGCCGGGTGCGCGTTGATCTGGAGGAGCTTAAGCGCTTGCTCCGGCTGGGTCGGCGGAGGAAGCCCGTGTAAGCCGAGTGCCGCCCCTTGGTGAATCTGTTCATAGGCGAGGAGGGCAACGTCTTCGGGATTGTAGGTGACCAGCAGGCGATCGACCTGACTGAGCGCCCCGCTAAACTCGCCACCGGGCCATAAAGAGCAGCGCTCGATGGTGGGTGCCAACAAGAGGGCTTGCAGCATTCGCCGGCGTGTGCAGTCCGTCACGCCGATGCCAGCCGTTGCCAGCCGATGGAGTGTGGCGCCCACGATATCGCATCCCAAGCTATGCCCGACCAGGTTGACGGGCGTCGAGAGTTCAACAGAGCGAATGATGGTCGCCAGGCAGGCTGCCTGCAGTTGTCCATGAGCAAGTGCTCGATCGACCTGATCGCGAAAGCTGACGCCGAACTGGTAATCCGAAGGCCAAAGCCAGACGATTCCGCGGAACGGCGGCAGGCCGGCGCCTACCTTGCGGAACAAGTTATCCGACTCTCTGGTGGCTGACTCGACCGTGGCGAAAATGCCGTGGATATAAATCGTGACGGGCACGTCGGAGGCGATGGCCGCGATGAACGCCGAGTAACCGTAACGTACCCAGCCGCCTGGCTCGCGATGCCAAATCTGCAACTGCTCAACCGCTTCCGCGGCATCGCCGCAGCAAGTCAACTGGTGTGCGCTGACGATCCAGTCGTCGATGCAACCAGGACCGGATCCTTGGAGGGCATAGGGGATTTCCGTAGCGGTTGCAGGGCTGCCAACAAGCGACAACCAAAACGCAACGACCGCGCCAAAACGCACTGGCCGTGCGATGAACCGCCGCCCTTGACTTATCCTCAATTGATCTTGCATAACGCCGACCGCGAATGCCCCCCATGCGCGCGGCTGTAAAGCCAGCGCAATGCATATAGTCAAGTTCGGTCAACGCGATGCGAAAGATTTACCGAACACGCCCGGCCGTGCCCTCTTATTTGCAGTGGCCGTTTTTTACTGAGCCGCCAGCGCCAGTGCTACAACCGATTGTGGCGATCGTTTGGAAATGCGCGAATTCAGGTCCGGTTTAAAGGCGGTATTGAGGCCGTGGCGTTGGGGCGTCCTGGCCGGGTAGCGGCGAAAGGATGTAGCCTGGGGCGTCAGCCCCAGGATTCGTTCATGCACAGCGCGAAAAGCCCCGTCAGGCGCGACAGAATCCCCACCCGTCAAACCCCTGCCGCCCCTGACGGGGCTGAAACGGCGCGCTCTCCGTCCTAGGTCCTGGGGCTTGCGCCCCAGGCTACAAGATGCCGCCGCTACGCGGCTATAGCAAACCACGCGAGGAACAAAACCCGCATCAGCGCATTCGCACCGAAAGGGTCCATTTTGCGCAGGCCAGTCCCGCCCTACACACGAAGCGCAGCCCCGCTGCCACCAACGATTCGCTTAATGTTGCTCACCCTCAGCTCGGCTCGTCGGGATTCGAGCGTTCTTCAAGCTTGGCCGTGGTGGGATGGCCGGCGTGTGGCACGCTGCGCAATTCGGGGACGCTATCCGGTGCGGGAGCGCCGGGCGCGCTGGCAAAAGAACGCAATGCCGTCGTATCGAGCCGTTCCCAGGCGTCGCGAGTAGCATGTCGTGCAGTGTCCCACCCGATACTTGGCGCCGCCGTCATCCAGCGCTCGCGCAACTGCGGCTCAACCTCTTCAAACGTGTGGCCGGCGTGCTCCATGCGCGACTCCCAGCCATAGCGATATGCCGGTTGGAAACGCTCATAAGTGTCCTGGTCGCCCACGTAGGGCCGCGTGCGGAAATGTTCGCGCCAATAGGCGTCTTCAGCAGTTGGGTTGTACGATTCGGCGATGTCCTTGCCAGCCATGCCCCCGATAATGGCGCCCGCCACGGCTCCCACGGCGGCCCCTACCGGCCCGGCCGCCGCGCCGATTGCCGCCCCGGTGATTCCTCCGCCGGTGGCTCCTAAACCAACGCCCACCGGGTGAGCGCCTGGCTCTTGCGTGATTGCATCACGGTTCGATTTCTTCGGCCCACCTTGGTTGAGTTGCGTGTTCGAAGGATGGATGATTTCTTCAGACATGATTCAGCTCCTGTGATTTGCGGTCGGCTCGTTTAACCGCAGGGCCAGCGGCCCGCGCGGAATGCACACTCGCACTCAGACCGACGCTTTTCCCCTGGACCACGAATTAGGTTGCGTCTTTGCACGCGCGCGGGCCGCTGGCCCTGCGGTTAAACGAGGTGCGGTATACCAAAGGATTCCCTAGGCTCGTTCTTCAGAGGTGCTCGCAAAGGTCGTGCCAGTGCCTGAGGCCGTCAATTCGTCGCGATAGGCAAACAACGCCGGCGTGCCGCCGGTGTGCAGAAACACGACAGGTCGCTCGGACGGCAACCGTCCTGATCGCACGTCGTCGATGAGTGCGGCCAGCGCCTTGGACGTGTAGACGGGATCGAGCAGGATACCTTCCTTGCGGGCCATGAGATCGAATGCTTCCTGGCCGGCCGGCGAGACTTGCCCGTAGCCTGGGCCGATAAAGTCGAGGGTCGTTTCCACGTCGGCCGCTTTCACCAACGGCGGAAGAGCCACCAGTTCCGCCAACTGATTGGCGGTCTTGGCGAGATCTTGGGCGTGCTCCCACGGCCAGCGTATCGGCGCCACGATGCGCAGCGCGATTTCGGAGGCCAGCGCCGCCTTGGCAAACAGCAACCCTGCCGCCGTGGATCCGGCGGAGGCAACGTAGATGGTGCTCGGCAACATCCGCTCGCGTTGGCATTGCTCGACGATTTCGGCAAAACAGAGCGCATAGCTGGCCGCCGCCCGCGGCTTGACGATTTCGTTTTCCCACGAATAGACGCGCTTGCCTCGAGCGCGAAATTCAGCGGCCTTGGCGGCAAGGCGCTCGTACAGCTCGGGTCCCAGCGGCAGGTCGACGATTTCGACGGTGGCGCCGAGCAAGTAGTCAAGCAGCAGGTTGCCCTGCACCTCGACGGGATGTCCTCCGCTGCCGAGCACGAGATGGCAGGCAAGACCCAGCTTGGCGCAAGCCGCAGCCGTCTGGCGGCAATTGTTCGATTGCACGCCGGCACCCCACACCAGCATCTCGGCCTGTTGCTCGATGGCATGACCCAACAGGAACTCATTGTGCCGCGCCTTGTTGCCGCCGAGGGCCAGTCCGGTGCAATCGTCGCGCTTGATCCAGATGGGCGGCCCGCCTAACGCTGCGCTGAAACGCGGCAATGGTTCGAAGGGCGTCGGCAGGTGCGCCAGCGGGACGCGTGGCAACCGGTCGATGGCGCGGCGAAGATCGTCGACGGTAATTTTTTCTGGTCTGTGCATGGGTAGGCAAATAAGTGGAAAACCAACCAATGCGATCCGGTCTTATTTTGGATTTAATCGGGCGGATCGATGATGCGGCAGATAGTTGCTTGGCAGTCTGGACATGAGGGTATTATATCGCCTTTGGACAATGCCAACTTGACGTCGCAAAGGCAGCAAAACTGGTATTTAGCGGTGAACGGCGCACGGCCGCCCGACCGGTACCTAAGAGACGGTGGTGACCATGGATGGTTCCCCGGCCAGTCTCGTCTGTCTACCTTGATGTCGTAGCAATTGCCGCAACGGCCGCATTTGAATCGGTAGGTAGTCGCGATGATAACCTTTTGC
>DASSFG010000664.1:0-3845 GCA_035694685.1 Pirellulales bacterium | reverse complement strand
CCCACGTGCCCGGTGGTGCGTTGGATGCCGGGGTGCTCGGCAAGCGTTTTCTCGTCTTTCACGTCATCGAGATTGCCGTCGACCGTCACCTGGTCGTTCACTGTCACCTTAATGTGCCGGCCGTCGCAGACGATCTCTTCGGTGTTCCATTCGCCGGCCTTCTTGGGCGCGCCGCGTTTGGCCGGCAGCACCTTGTAGATCGAGCCGTGATATTGGCCCGGTTCCAGGTTGGCGTACTGCGGGGCGTAATCGTCGAGCACCTGGCTTTCCATGCCGGAATAGGCCGCATCGCCCGCCAGCGGCGAACGCAGGCCGATGCCATTGTTGCCGCCCGGCTCCAGCCAATACTCGAACCGCAGGACAAAGTTCGCGTATTCCTTGTCGGTAAACAGATTGCCACCACCCTCTTTCGGGCAAACGAGCACGCCGTCTTCGACCACGTAGCCTGGCCCTTGCTTGTTGACGATCTGCCACCCTTCGAGCGTCTTGCCGTCGAACAACGGCACGAAACCCTTTTCGTCGTCTTCCGCCCCTGAGCTGCGGGCGGCGAAGGCCAAGAACGTTCCCAAAGCGACGAGCGTCAATAAGCGGCGGGCTAACATCGGTGTGCTCTCCTGAAAGGTGTGCGTATCGGGGAGTTGTATTCTAATTGGCCGGGCACGCAAGTGGTAGCAGGCCCACGGTAGACGGTAGACGGGGAATGATCAATGAGCAACAAGTGATTCTGTTTGCGAGTCTTTGATCGCTGCTTCTCGGTCTACTGTCCGTCTGCGGCTATCGTGGCAGCCGAGGAACGTAGATACGGCTCCCGTCGCAGTAGTCGCCGAGGGAAATTCCAAAAAACAATTCGGCGACTTCGCTTGCCACACGCTCACGGTATTCCGCGTCGTGTTCGAACTCCAACTTGTTCGCCAGTGTGATTACCGGCAAATCTCCCGGCTTCCAAGAATCGGCGAGAACCGCTTGGAGTGAGTCGATACCAATGGCGTTGCGGTTCTCGGTGAACAGCAGCCACCCTTCTTGCTGGCAGTAGTTCCAAAGAGATCGATCGTCGATGTCGGCCGGCAATCCCAAATCGCCCAGGTTCGCGAAGCCGAGGGACAGTTCTTCAAAAATGTCCAAAAGGCCAAACTTGGTCAGCAGGTGTAAAAGGTAGGCGAAGTGACCGACGAGGTTTGCATCAGCCAGCAATCCGAGAAGCTTACGTTCGCTCACCCAAAGCGGCCTCCCTCGCAATAATCCAATCGCGAAATGCCGGCAGTTCGGCACTGTCTGTTGCCGCGGCCCCACCACCGGCAGCGGGTTTATCGCGTTCGGCCAGCCACTCCTTAAACTTTACCAGCGTCTCACGGGCTTTTTCTGCGTGCTTGACCGCATCACTGGCGATGCCTGTCGCAATTCGCTCCTCGATCTTCAAGTGCTCGGCCAGTACAGCATCAGCACGGCTCAAAATGTAGGCGCGCGAGGCGGCCACTTGTTCCGGCGTCAGATTATTGACCTGACAAATGTATGTCTCGGTCGCGGTCGGATCGAGAAAATAGGGCAAGAGGTGATAGATGGTAATCCGCGTGCCAACGAGTTCCGGCCCGCGCCCGCGGTCATGAATCAGCTCTTCCATCGTTGGCGCTCCTCATTTTGTGACGCTATTCAATCATACCGTACTCATGACGGCGGGACCACTGCGGCCCCTCTCACAGACCGATCTAAGCCTCCCCCGTCTACCGTCTACCGTCTACCGTCTACTGTCTACTGTCTACTGTCTACCGCCTACCTGCCGTTATCATGGGTATTGGGGAAACAAGCCAGACGCTCGCACCTTCATGCCCGAACAAATCCACTTTGTCACCGGCCGGCTGGCGGAAAATTCGCTGCGCAAGGTGCTGGCGGAGCTGGGGCCCAAGGCGGGCTTTGAGTATACAGTCGACGTTCTCGGCATCACCGTGGCGGCGTTAATGACCAGCGAATGGGTAGCGCGCCGAGTACAGGTGCCGTCCGGCACGGATCGGGTGGTCGTGACCGGCTATTGTTCCGGCGATTTGGCGGTTATTGCTCGGGCGGCGGGCGTGCAGGTCGAGCGCGGCCCCAAAGATTTGCGCGAGCTGCCGCGTTGGTTCGGCCAGCAGCCGGTTGAAGATTATGGGCGGTATGACATCGAAATCGTCGCGGAAATTAACCATGCTCCGCGCCTGGAGCGAGCTGAGATTCTGCGCCAGGCCGCCGAACTGGCGTCGCAAGGCGCCGACCTGATCGACGTCGGCTGCAACCCCGGCGAAACGTGGTCGGGCGTGGCCGAGTGCGTCAAGATGCTGCGCGGCGAAGGCTATCGTGTCAGCATCGACAGCCTGAATCCAATCGAAATCGCCGCGGCCGCCGCCGCAGGAGCGGAGCTGGTGTTGTCGGTCAACAGTAGTAACCGGGAATTTGCCGCCGACTGGGGCTGTGAAGTTGTCGTCGTGCCCGACGTACCGGCGACGCTGGCCGTGCTGGATGAAACGGTCGAACTGCTGGCGGCGTCGGGCGTGCGACTGCGGATCGATCCTGTGCTGGAGCCGATCGGTTTCGGCTTTGCCAAGAGCTTGGGACGCTATCTCGCCGTGCGCGACCGTTATCCCGACGCCGAGATGCTGATGGGTATCGGCAACCTCACCGAGCTGACCGATACCGATTCAGCGGCCATTAACGTGCTGCTGTTAGGCTTTTGCCAGGAGCTAGGCATCCGCAGCGTGTTGACGACGGAGGTCATCAACTGGGCCCGCACGTCGGTGCGCGAGTGCGACCTGGCCCGCCGCCTGGCCTATTACGCGATAACGCACCACTCACTTCCCAAACACATCGAGCCACGACTGGTCATGCTCCGCGATGCCGAAGTGCTTCCCTTCGGGGAGGAGGAATTGCAACGCCTGGCGGCACAACTCAAGGACGAGAACTTTCGCATCTTTGCCGAAGGCGAAAAATTGCACATCCTCGCCGCCGGCCTGCACCTGACCGGTGAAGACCCCTTCAAGCTGTTTGACCAGATGCAAGTCAGCGGACGCGGGCGGCTCGACCTGAGCCACGCCTTTTATCTTGGCTACGAGATGGCTAAAGCCGTCACCGCCTTGACGCTCGGCAAACAATACCGACAAGACCAGGCGCTCGACTGGGGCTTTTTGACGCGCCCGGAAGAGAGCCATCGTGAGGGGAAAGACAACGGTGAATGACGCAATGGTGTTAGTAGCAGGCACGCTCCGTCGTGCCGTTGCATTGGGCGGACAGACGCGCCAATCCGACCGTACTACAGGATGATGCACACGAATTCTGCTTCGCTTCCCCTGGTCGAAGAGCTTGAGCCGGCGCCTGATCCGCGCGAGGCGTTTCTGCGCCTGCGCGCGTTGCCGCATTGCTTGTGGCTCGATAGCGCTCGAAAGCATCCAACGCTGGGGCGTTATTCGTTCTTGACCGCTGATCCATTCGATTATTTCGAGTTGCCCGTCGAAGGGGCGGACGCACTGGCGGTCCTTGCCGACAAACTCGCCCCGTTTTCCGCAGCCGCGGTCGCGGATTTGCCGCCTTTCCAAGGCGGCGCGGCGGGATTGATTGGCTATGACCTGGGGCGACAGCTTGAGCGGCTGCCGCAGCCAAGGATCGACGAGTTTCAACTGCCGGCCTTGGCGATGGGCCTGTACGACGTTGTGCTGGCCTGGGACCATCAACAAGATCGGGCCTGGATAATTTCGCACGGTTGGCCTGCGGGCGACGAGGCGGGGCGGCGGCAACGGGCACAACAACGGCTCGATGAGCTTCGTGGGCGGTTGGCCAGTCCGCCTCAGCCAATGGTACAGAGGCCGGCGCGAACGATTGAACAT
>DASSFG010000663.1:0-3260 GCA_035694685.1 Pirellulales bacterium | reverse complement strand
CACACAGAATATCAAAACAAACGGCGCTAATTTGGGACGCCACAATAACAGAGCAAGTGCACCGGCGAGCAAAACCCACACCAGCTTGCCGCGCACTCGAAGCAGCTCGGGCAACGCCAACCACAGGAGCGCCATCACGACGCCCACGCGCAACAACGCGCTTGTCAGCGCGTCACCGCCAACGCCAAACAAATGACACGCCGCCGCGCCAGCCAACAAGCCCAGGGCGATCAAGCCTACGGCGGATCGTTGCATTCGACAATCGAAAGCCTGGTCTAGAACTTGTCGAGTGAATCAATCCAGCGCAGCAGCTCGGCCAACTCGTCTTCGCTGAGAAGCGGCGCTTTTTCGCCCTGCTCTTTGGCGGTCACGGCAAACTTTCGCTCGCGCAAAGCTGCGATGGCCGCCTCGGTCATCTTGGCGAAACGAGCGTCTTTGGCATTGGTCAGGAAAAAGTCGAGCCGTAGCACCGGGTCGTTATCGACGGGGGGCGTCGCCATCGGCGCTCGCAAGGCAACCACGCCGCGCGCCGTCTCGCGCTGGTGGAAGGCCCAGGCGTAGGCCACGGCGCCGCCTACCTCTTCCCCCCACGTCACGATGCGCAGTGGATCGATCTGGTAGGTGGCACGCAACTGCTCGATCGCCTTGCGCACGAACTCGAAATCGTCGGATTGCCACTTAGCCGGCTCCGCGGCTTTCGGCGCCAACAAAATCAAGCCGCCGCGATCGCAACGCTCTTTCCAGGTACTCAGCAATGCCTCGTCGTTCGGCACTTCGCCCGGCGGGTGCAGCAAAACCACCAACCCGCTCGGCCGCCGCGGATCATAGTTCTCCGGCACAAAAGCCAGCGCTTCGTTCTTCAACTCGGGGACCTTAATGGCCAGCTTGCCGCTCGCCGGACGCTGTTCTTCGGTCTTTTCGAGCGGGGCTTCGGCGGGCAATTCGGCCGGAACAGCGTCAGGCTCAGCTTGCCAGACGAAGTCGAGCTTGAGCGTCTCGTCGCCGCGGCGAACTTCCATCGCCGCCGCCTGGCCCACCTCAGCGGCCGCGGCAAGCTCGGCCATGTCGCCTCGTTTTGCAACAGGCTTGCCGGCCAGCGAGGTAATGACGTCGCCTGTTTGCAAGCCCGCTTTCGCCGCGGGGCCGTCGGCATAGACGTAACGGACGGCCACTCCGTCTTCCTTGCCGCCGCGGACGGGCAGCACGCCCAGAAACGCGCGCTGATACGGATCGAGGTGGTCGACCAGTTCAATTTCGCGCACCAGGCGTTGTTCGCCGCGCAGCACGCTGACCGACAGCTTGTCGCCCGCGTAACGCCGATTGACTTCATCAAGGAGTTGCTGAGATCGCACGATCGGGCGATCGTCGATTGCCACGATCTTGTCGCCCGCTTTTAAACCGGCTTTATAGGCCGGCGAATTTGGCCGTGCGGCGGCAATCACCGGAGCGTCGGCATAAACGTCGCCGCCTTTCAGGCTCACACCCACCAGGCCCGGTTTGAGGTCGCCTTCTTTCCAACGCGGCAGGATTTGATTGACGTGCTCCAGCGGCACGGCAAAGCCGATGCCCGAATCGTACCATTCAACGCCGCTCAGCTCGCCCGACTTCTGCGGCGAAAGCGGAGCAAGAATGCCTATCACGCGCCCCTGGATGTCGACCAGCGGCCCGCCGTAATTGGTCGGCGAGATCTTGGCGTCAGTCTGTATAGCTCGGCCCGAGAGGCGATCGACGGCGCTCACGATGCCGGCCGAAACGTTCGGCCGCGCAACGTCGAAGGCGCGTCCCACGGCAATGGCCCACCAACCGACCTGAATATCTTTGACGGGCGTGGCTTCGGGCGTCTCGAGCGGCTGGCCCGCATCAATCTTCAGCAGCACCAGCATACGGCTGCGATCGGTCGCGATGACCTGAGCCGGCAGCCGCGTGCCGTCGGCGAGCGTGACAATCGTCGAGCTCGGTTTTTGTACGAAGCTAAAGGCACTCGTCACAATAAAACCGTCAGACGACACAACGAGCCCCGTACTCGGGCCGCTGCCCAGCAGTACCTGGCCGACGCGCTCGAGTCCTCCGATCGTTTCGACGGCCACGACGGAGGGGGCCACCCGCTCAACCGCCGCTTGAATGGCCTTTTCCTCGCGTTCATCCAGATCGTCGTCGGCCAGCAGACTGCTCGAACCGAGCAAAGCGATCAGTACGGCGGCGCGGCAGGCAAGTTGCTTCATTCACGTTCCTAAAAGAGAAAGACTGCTTCCATCATACCTACCCCGCCCAGCACTGGCCAGAAAGTGGGCGGTCGCCTTGTTGCCCGGCACACGCCGGACGGTCATCATAAATGATACCTCGTCCGGCGCCGCTGACCGACTCGCCCTGGTTTTGCCTGTTGTTTTGCCATAGGCGGACATTGCCTACTTTGGCGAAAAAAGCCGCTATCGTGGCTATGCAACGTCGTTGGCGGTCAGCACGATGCCGCGCTCTGGTGCCGAATTTCCAACCGGTGCTTTCCCCTTGCAAGGTAGCTTGGTAAGGTTAGACCTTGGATTTGCAACGGTTCTCTAAGAGGTTCGGCGGAGGCCATCATGCTGCCCTTGACGCTACGGGCGGAGTTTCTCGCGAAGCACATGCGGACGACCGCAATCGAATTGTGCAATAAGCATAACTCCGGCTGGGCGCAGCGTGCGAACCCTGGCGAACTGCTGGAAATTACCTATCCGACGACCGACGTTCAGCGTGCGCTCGAGGCCGTCTCGACCAGCGCCGGCAAGCCGGTTGTGTTTATCGGCCCCCGCGGACGCGGCAAGTCGCACATCATGGCGCTGCTGCACTATGCCTTCACGTCGCCGGAGGTGATCGAAGGTTGGGCGGCGCAGTGGTCGGGGCGGATTGCGGCGCCTCGCCTCGCAGGTCTGAAACTGCAGCGCGGCTTCCTGGCAGTATCGGAGACGCTGTCAAATCAGGAATACGCGTGCCTCTGGGACGTCGTTTTCGAGCGCCACCCCAAGGGCCAATACTATCGCGGCAAGTTCGAGCAAGCAGGCACGCCGGTGCCGGCCAAGTCGCTTCTGCAAGACCTCTTCAAAGAGCAGCACACCGCACTGGTGCTCGACGAGTTTCAGACGTGGTTTGACGGACTGCGCGACGAGCCGGGCGACCACGGCCGGAAGCTGCGCCACTGGGCGTTCAACTTCATCCAGATTCTCTCGGAACTGGCTAAAGAACGCCCCGATCTGCTGTGCCTCGTCGTATCGGTGCGAGACAACACC
>DASSFG010000662.1:0-2406 GCA_035694685.1 Pirellulales bacterium | reverse complement strand
TCGGCATTCTGGTCGATGAGGCGACCGTCGAAGTGGAGAACATCCATACGCAAATGGCACACACGTCCGACATCGCCCGGGCAGTGCGTTTAGGCAACGCCCAAACAGCGGCGCCTCGCCTGCTGGCCATGCTCTGCATTTTGGCGGTGTTCGTCCCGTCATTCTTTATGGAGGGCGCCGCACGGGCACTGTTCGTGCCGCTGTCACTGGCGGTAGGCTTTGCCATGCTCACGTCGTATATGCTGTCGAGCACCTTCGTGCCGGTCATGTCGGTATGGCTGCTCGAGCACGTGCCGCAGCATGAGGGCGAGCGTGAACCTGGTTTCTTGGGCGGCGTGCGGCGTGCTTATCAGGGGCTGTTGGAAGTATTAGCTCCCTACCGCGTGGCCCTGGTGCTCGGCTATCTGGCTACGGCCGGAGCGACACTCTATTTCGTCGGCGGCCAATTGGGACGCGAAGTTTTTCCCTTCGTCGATCGGGGTGAGTTTCGCTTGCGGTTGCACGCCCCCGACGGCACGCGCTTCGAGCGCACGGAGCAATATGCCCTGGAGGTGTTGAAGACGATCGAAGAGGCGGTGGGCAAGGACAACGTGGAGCTGACGCTGGGCTATGTCGGCAGCATTCCCTCCAGCTATCCGATCAATGCCGTCTTTCAGTGGTCGCGTGGCCCGGAAGAAGCGATCTTGCGGATTGCTCTCAGGCAGGGGAGCGGCATCAAGGTGGAGCAGCTCAAAGAGCAGTTGCGCAAACAACTGCACGACCGTCTGCCGGAATTGCAGCTTTCGTTCGAGCCGGCCGACATCGTGAACGAAGTGATGAGCTTTGGCTCGCCGACGCCGGTGGAAGTGGCCGTCAGCGGTCCGAACCTGGCTGAAAGCCGGGCCTTCAGCGACAAGCTCCAGCAGGAGCTGGCAAGAATTCCCGCGCTGCGCGACTTGCACGTCGCCCAATCTCTCGATTACCCGACGATCAACGTTACGCTCGATCGAGAGAAGGCGGGCATCAGCCGGCTGACCACCGCCGAGATGGCCCGCTCGCTGGTGGCCGCCACGTCGTCGTCGCGGTTCGTCGTACCGAATTTCTGGCCTGACCCCAAGACGGGCGTCGGCTACCAGGTGCAGGTGCAGATTCCGCAAGCGATCATGAAGTCGGTGGATGAATTGGAAACAGTTCCCGTTGGCCGGGCTTTCCAGCCAGACGCCGCGCACCAGATGGGCACAAAGCAACTTCTATTGCGTGACGTGGCGAAAGTGACCGAAGGCACGATGCCCGGCGAGTACGACCGCTATAACATGCGCCGGCAAGTGAGCTTGCTGGCCAACATCTACGGCGAAGATCTGGGAGGTGTGGCGGAGCAGGTGTCGAAGGCGATAAAGCGGGCGGGCGAGCCGCCCAAGGGCGCGACGGTCGAAGTCCGTGGACAGATTCCGCCGATGAACCAGATGCAACGCGGCCTGACGCTCGGCTTTGCCTTGGCTGTCGTCGTCATTTTTCTGTTGCTCGCCGCCAATTTTCAGTCGTGGCGACTGGCCCTGGTGGCCGTATCGACCACTCCGGCCGTCGCCGCGGGCGTCGCGCTGGCGCTGTTTGTCACCGGCACGACGTTGAACCTGCAATCTTTTATCGGCGCCATCATGGCGATCGGCGTGGCGATGGCCAACGGAATTCTCTTGGTCACGTTTGCCGAAGAGCACCGCCACCAAGACGGCAACGCGGTGCAGGCCGGAATTTTCGCCGGCGCGAGCCGCTTGCGACCAATCCTCATGACCAGTATGGCAATGATCGCCGGCATGCTGCCGATGGCGTTGGGGCTGGGCGAGGGAGGCGAGCAAAGCGCGGCGCTTGGACGAGCGGTCGTGGGCGGTTTGTTGGCAGCAACCGCAGCTACGCTGGCCGTGCTGCCGTCGGTCTTCGCACTGGTGCAAGGCCGGGCAAGCACCGCCTCCGCTTCGCTGGATCCGGACGATCCAGAGAGTACGCACTACGGATTTTAGATTTTCGATTTTGGATTTTCGATTGAACTCGACATTGGCCCCGGGGTAGGGCTCAGAATAGCAAGTGCGATCGCATGTAACGGACAGAGCGTATGATGACGTGGCAAACTCGTTTAACCGGTAGCCAACGGCGCCCGCGGACGTCGCTGCACGAACCGGGCCAAGAGCCAGAGGGGGGCGCTTATGCGCAATTTGACGGTCACGAGCGCCGTTGGCTACCGGTTAAACGACTGGCGATTTGCAATTTGCAATTTTCTGGCGTCCTACTTCTTTTGGCGCTCTCATTCGGATGCAACCATCCGCTCGAAAGCTCGCCCGACAACGAGGAGGCTCGCAGGACAATTCCGAGGTTGTCCGTCAACAAGCCCCAACGCAAGACCATTGCTCGCACTGTTCGACAACCGGGGCAAAT
>DASSFG010000661.1:0-3907 GCA_035694685.1 Pirellulales bacterium | reverse complement strand
GCTTTGTCGTCACCGGCGGTCACAATGGCGGAAATCCTTACCGAGGAAAACGATGCCAATTCAACCGTCGCTAATCTGTCTCGCGCTCGTCGTCGGGGCCCAGTTGGCTACGACCGCCGCCGACGAGGCCGGGCCTGACGTCAGGCCCATCACCTCGTTTGAAGGGCGACCAAAAGTCGAGGGCGGAAAGCTCGTCGCCGACCATGCGACAGACGGCCGTCAGGCATTGCTCGTCGAACACGGGTATGCTTCGCTCGATTTTCCCCAAGACTGGTCGGGCTACGACTATCTGAAAGCCGACGTCTACACCGCCGCGAAATCGCCCCTGCAACTTTACATCGAAGTGCGCGACCGGCAGACGACCGATTATTGGACCCGCGTGAATTACACCACCGTCGTGCCGCCGGGAGCAAGCCAACTCATCGTGCCGACGGCTCTCTACGTGGGAGAAAAATCGCGGCCCGGTCGAGCGCTCGACCGCGCCCACGTCACCAGGCTCGTATTTTCCGTTGGCGAGCAGTCGTCCGCGGGACTCTATATCGACAATCTGCGGCTGGAGCGCGACACCGAGCCGACCCGCGTGCGGTTCGACGGTTTGTGGGCCTTCGATGTTGGTCCGCCGGGCAGCCCCGTGATGGACGGCTTCACCGCGCTCGACTTCAGCAAGACCTACACACCCGGTCGCGGCTACGGCTGGAAGAACGCGCGGCTGTGGCGCGGCTTTGACGCCTTGCAGCCCGATCCGCTCTACCAGGATTTCTTGTGCATCGAGCAGGGCGGCCTGGCGATCGACGTTCCCAACGGCCGCTACCAGGTCGTGGTCAACATCGATTCGCCGTCGGGTTTCTGGGGCGAATTGCAACGCTACCGCCGCCGGGCGCTGGTGCTTGAAGGGCAGAAATATACCGACGCGATGGACCTCGACTCGTTCAAAAAGCGCTATTATCGCAACTTCGACCGCGACGACCTGCCCGGCGAAAACACGTTCGACGTTTACCAGGTTCCCTACTTCCACGAAAAGCAACACGAGGTCGAGGTCCGCGACGGTCAGCTCAACATCGAGTTCGAAGGGAGTGACTGGGCCTGTTGCGTGTCGTCGATCATCGTCTATCCACAGGCCAAGGCCGACGATGGGCAACGTTTTCTGGATTTCGTCCGCGCGCGTCGCCGGTTCCACTTCGACAACGCCTTTAAACGCGTGCTCCCCGCGCCTACCGGCGAATTGCTTGAGGCGAGCAAGGCGGAGCATGACCGAGGCTTTGTCCTCTTCAGCCGCGACCCAATGCAAGACGTCAATGTATCGGATCGCCCACTGCCCGGCGAAGTTGTGAGCGAGTTGCAGGCCGCTATCTTCGCAGGCGAATACGAACCGGTGACGGTTTCTTTGCAGCCGCTCAAAGACCTGGGCCGCGTGACGGTGACGGTAGGGGACCTTCAAGGGCCGGCGGGAGCAAAAATTCCGGGCGACGCCATCGCCGTCGGCTATGTACAGCACCGCTTGTCGCGCGTCACCGCGGAGGGGAGCGTCTACACGATCGCTCCGCGCTGGATTGTGCCGCGCCAGACCGCAACCGTGCCCGAGGGATTGACGCGCACGTTTTGGCTGACCGTCAAGACACCGTTCGACGCAGCGGCCGGCAACTATCGCGGCGTCGTGACCATCGAGGCCGAACGCGGCGGCCGGGCATCGTTGCCGTTCAAGCTCACGGTTCACAAAGGAACGCTCGACGCAGTCGATCTCCCTGCCGGCCCCTTCAGCCATACGATTGATTTGCCCTGGTACGACGACGAAGCGGCAGTCCACAACCGCGAGATGGCCTCGCGCTCGCTGGCGAAGTTGCACGAATACGGCTTTACCACTGCCAGCGGCCTGCCGGTAGTGCGCTACCTGGGCTTCAAGAAGGGATCGCCGCAGCTCGACTTTTCCATGGGCGACGCTCAGATGCAGCTCTTTCGACGGCACCACTTCGAAATGCCGGTGATCACGTATTGTCCGCTGCCCGGGCTGAATCTTTACTACCGCGACGAGGCGGCGATGCAAGCCGCCGGGTTTACCGAATACAGCCAGTTCATCAAGACGGTCTTCACGGCGATTGAAAATCACGCACACGAGGCCGGTTGGCTGCCGGTCTACTGGATCATCGGCGACGAGCCGCTCGGCGACGACCTGACGCGCAGCGCCGAAAACGCCGAAGCCTATCGCCGGGCATTTCCCCAAGGTCCGCCGCTGTTTACCGTGCCTAGTTCTTTTACCGGCACCAACGCCGTCGATCCGCACTTTCGCCTCGCTCGGGCGACGCACGTCGTGGCCTGGAACCTGCACGACGCCGCGGCGGTTGACCTGTTGCACAAGGCGGGCGGCGATTGGGCCTTCTACAACGGCGGCGATCGTTGGACCTACGGCGTGTACATGTACAAGGCGGCTAAACAATATGGAATGAAGTACCGCCTTTCCTGGCATTGGAACGCCACTGCCGGCGATCCTTACTATCCTCTCGATTGCCGCGAAGACGACTACGCCTGGTGCAATAGCGGGCCCGACGGCGCGCTGATTCCGTCCGTGCAGTTTGAACGGTTGGGCGAAGGGCTGGACGATTACCGTCGGCTGATCACGCTGGCCCGGCTGGCTGAAGAGCGCCGCGACACGCCCGCCGGCAAACGCGCTTCACAGCTCGTCGGCGAAATCATGGCTAGCTTCGCGCTAGGCGATCGCGCAGTACGCACGGCCCAGATTTATTCAGCTCTTCGCAAGCGATTGGATGAAGCGATCGAGGCGATAGAGTAATTTGCGACCCCATTGAACGTTAGCAATCTGCTAACTAGAATCACAGGTAGCCGAGTCGCTCGATGCGCGTGATTTCGAGGCGGAAACTGCGGGAATTCTGGGAGCTCCACGCTGATGCAGAACAACCGTTGCGAGGATGGTTGTCTATGGTGAAGGCTGCAAATTGGAAGAATCTGGCTGAGGTTCATCGAACGTTTCCCACGGCCGATCAGGTTGGGCGTTGCACTGTATTCAACATAGGCGGAAATAAGTACCGGTTAATCGGCGCCATTCACTACAACCGTGGCATCGTCTACGTTCGGCACGTGTTGACGCATGCTGAATACGACCGAGACAAATGGAAGGCAGGTTGCCTGTGAGCACGGCTGGCTTTGACACGAACGCCTACCTTGGTCTTGTGACCGCGCTCCCTCTGCGCCCGATCCGCAACCGTCGCGAACTGGACCGCGCGATCAAAATGCTGGATGCACTATTAGACCGGCCTAAGCTCAGCAGGGCGGAGCAAGATTATCTTGAAGTTTTGACCGACCTGATTGAAAAGTACGAGGACGCCACGGATCCCATCGAACCGTTACCCGATGCAGAGATGCTGCAGTTTTTGATGGAAGCTCGCGGCATCACGCAGGCGGAGTTGGCTGCAGCCACGGGCGTCGTCAACACCACCTTGTCGGCGGTACTGCATGGCAGACGGCGGCTCAACCGCGACCACATCGAACGTCTTTCACAGTATTTTGGTTTATCACCGGCCGTATTTCTGGGCGAGCTTAAATCAGTTGTGCGCCCGACTTAGTCACTGTCGCTTGGCGCAAGGGTTCTGTGCCACGATCGAACCATCACCGCAACAACCAAAAGCGAGAGCGGAAACCCAAGAACCACCAATGCGGCAGAAGGCAACGTGCCAAGCCGCGCCGTTCACTCCTATAGCAATGGCAGAATACGTGTCGGAAAGCCCGTTGCAGTTTGTGGCCAAGCAAAGGGATGCATCAGGTAGCGGGCGATGAACGCTCACCTATAATGAATCGCCCTCACCTACGTACGGCATTCATCCCATGAGCGATTTTCCCTCCGCCAATACCAACCCGCCGCTCGATGACCTCTGTGCCCGGCAGCCGGAGTTGCCGC
>DASSFG010000660.1:0-3403 GCA_035694685.1 Pirellulales bacterium | reverse complement strand
AGGGGTCGTAATGGTTTTGCCCGCGGAGAAAGTCTTTGTAGTGGGTGACGTCCTTTGGCAGGTTCACCTTATGGCACGTCGAGCAGAACTCGGCCGTCTTGTGAAAGTCTTTCAAGAAGGTCTTCTTGTGGAACGACGGCTTGGCCTTGATAAGCTGGTTGTTGATGAATTGGAGCACGGCGTTGTCGCTGAAGGCGAACGGATAGTGAATCGGCTCCTCGATGGTGTAATCGGCATTGCCGATCGTGCTGTCGACGTTGGTGATGGCGTGACACGCCGTGCAGGTGATGCCGGCCTGCGACGTGGGATGGTTGACCAGGTCAAAGTCAGGGTTGTCAAAAGCGCCACTGAAAAAGGGCACCGGATCGTGACAACCCGCGCACCATCGTGAGGCTTGCACGTTGCCGTCGCGCTTCAGCGCCACCTCGCGGGTCTCCCGCACGCTGGCCAGGTAGGCCGGGTTGTTGAAGGAGCTGAGGTGGTGGGCGCTATGGAACCAGCCTTGATACGCGTCTTGATGGCACTTCAGGCAGTAGCTGTCCATCATCAGCGTCGTGGCGGGAATGAAGTTGCCCGTGGCGGTAATCGCCTCCGACGGTTTGAAGTATTTTTCGCCGTCTTTAGGCCCGGCCACGTTCCATTTTCGCGGGTCTTGCGCGTGCAAGGCCACCATGGCCAGCACCACGACGCCTACCACGCCCGCGTATGCCGCCCCGACTTTCCACTTGATCCGCGGCCCGGCCAACCGGTGCAGCCAGTAGAGCCAGGCGGCCGCCAGCGGGCTGGCCACGTGCAGCCAGTAAACGAGCCAGCGCGTTTGCGGTTGTCTCAGCTCAAACAGGCCGACGACCCGCGTGAGCAACAGGCCGGTGACGAGCACCACAATGGAAACGGCGAAGAGTGCATAGCCGACGCGGACCGCGCGTCGATTGCGGCGGTCCCACGAATTGAGCATGTGGACGACGCCGAACACGATGAACGGAACGATGAGTACGAGCCCCAGAATGAGGTGCCCCAGAAACATGTATTGATAAAAGTAGTTCTGGTACGTATGCCCGGTGATTGCCTCCAGCGCGGTGATGCTGGCCAGGTAACCGGAGTTCGCGCCGAGCAGGGCCAGCAGGGCGAAGACAGCGAGCAGCAGTTTGCGCAGCCGAGGGCCGACCGCGCGAACATATTTTTTGGGCGCCGGCCGCGGTTGCGGCGGCGCCGTTGAAGCGGTGGTCATGACATCAAGAGATTAGGGATGAAGGATGAGCGATGCAGGATGAACGACGATCGGCACTGCCGACGGGACGCAGCGGCGCCGTCGGTATGAATAGGATTGGGCGCGTCGCGGCGTGTAATCAGCCGCGAGCGCGCAGAAACATTACGTGAGAACCGCAGTACAGCGCAGGTCAAACCGCGCTTTGATTCCGATCGGGCAACCGAGGCGGGTGCTCGATATCCGGCCTGAAGCCCTCGCGAGGCAGGGCATCATCGGCCAAGAAGAACCAACCGCGGACGAAGTTTCGCACATCGAATGTCGTTAGCAAGCAGGCACGGTCATTAGACGACAGTTTCGGCGCGGTGCGCCAGGGACTGGCCGGGGCCGGCGTCTGCCGCTGGCAGTTCGGCCCATGACACTCGGTGAACGGCAAATGAGTGGTCTTCTGGTGCGTGTCAGCGCCGAGCATCTCATTGGAATGGTGGCCGTGGACCGAAACATAGTCGCCGCAGCCTGCCATGGCCTCTTGCGAGAAGCCGATGATCGAGAACGTTAAGGCAGACCATAGCCAAGACGCGGCCGCAACAGCGGTGCGTCGTTTTCCAGCCATCGTATGCCTAAGCGCCGAGATCACGCTGGTTGCCCATAGAAAGGAACAATATGAATTGCGACAGGCCGCCTGCCCACGGCCCCAGGGTTCCATTTTAGCGCCGCCGCGAGGCGACGTCAAACGCGGGACGTTACTCGATGATCTTTACTTGAACACCGCGTCGATGAGCCGGTAGGCTTCCTCGCGCATGTCGTCGGGAAAGTCGTGGGCACAATCGGGATGCTCGACGCGCAGGTTGTCGGCCTTGCCATACAGGGCAAACACCGCGCGTGCCGCCGTTGCCAGGCGATCGACGCTGTCGGCCCTGAAGTTGCTGTCGCCCTTCGGCGCCACGATGAATACGTGCCGCGGCGCCAACGCGCCGATCATCTCCGAGAAGTCGAAGGGAATCTCCTGCAAGCGATTGCGGTAGTCGGCCAGGCGGGGCATGTAACGTGTCTGACACCAGCCCGCTTCTGGAAACCAGACTTTCTCGGCGCCGTTCATGTAATCGAGATAGGAATCGAGGCCGCAGCTTGTCACCACCACCTTGATGCGATCGTCGAAGACCGCCGTGTAGACGGAATTGTGCCCGCCGAGGGAATGGCCGATTGTGGCGAAGCCGTCGGGCCGCACGTAGGGAAGCGACGTCAATAGGTCGAGCCCGCGCATGTTGTCCCAGACCGCCTTGAGCGTGCCGCTCTCCCAACTTAGCTTCTTCAAGTCGGGCTGATATTTCGCCAATAGCGGATAGCTGGGAGCCAGCGTTACGTAGCCGCGATCGGCCAGCTCGCTGGCGTAGTTGCGATTGGCCTTGCCGCCCAGCCCCACGACCACGCCGTGTCCCACGACGTTGTCAGTCGGATGCAGACAGAGTACGGCGGGCACCGGCTGAGCGTTCTTTTCAAGTGCTTGCTTGGGAATGCACAGATAAGCCGGCACACGTCCGCCCGGCTCGGAACAATAGGTGATCAACCGCCGCACGTATTTGCCGCCATCGGCCTCTTCTTCGATCTGCACGTCTAGTTTGCAGCGTTTCTCATCGCCCGGCAGCTTGCCCATTACCAACTGCATGCCCGCGACGATCTCCGCCCGCCGCTTTTCCCAGTCGGCGACGTTACGCACTGGCAGCGTTTCGTCCGCGTTGCCGCGATAAACCAGTAAATTGTCTCGTGGCAGGCGAGCGGGCGGATCGGCTGCCGTCGCGCTCCTTGCGGCGCCAAATAGCAGCAAGACGAAGCCAAGCATGGGGGCCGACACGGGCATCATCCATTTTGACTTTATCGGATTTGTATTTTGCATTTTGACTTTGTTCCCTTGGACCGCTAAGAGGCTGTGAAACAATTGGTTTGGGGCTGCAATTAGTCGTTTAACCGGTAGCCAACGGCGCCCGCGAGCGTCTCGATCCGCGACGATTCCACACGCGCGGGCGCCGTTGGCTACCGGTTAACGATTCTTTCCCAGCCTCTAAGCCGTGTGAGCTGCCGT
The DNA here is from genome assembly GCA_035694685.1 of Pirellulales bacterium. GTDB lineage: Bacteria > Planctomycetota > Planctomycetia > Pirellulales > JAICIG01 > DASSFG01. The sequence goes on along the minus strand of DASSFG010000660.1, from coordinate 119 downwards.
CACGCCAACAGACGGCCTAGTGCTTTGTCAAGGCTAAGTTTTCGGGTTCAAGCAACGAAATGGGTTCTGTAGGGAACGCACTCCGTGGCGTTCCGTGAACCACCAATTGACGATCCACC
>DASSFG010000659.1:0-4602 GCA_035694685.1 Pirellulales bacterium | reverse complement strand
CGGGCTGCGCGCACCATGGCCGCCGAGGGGGGGCGGTCGCCGCCGGCGTCCCGCCTCTGGAAGCCGTCTTGCCGCCGGCCCTCGTTCAGCCGCTGCCGGTGAATGACGACCATGTCGGCGTGCTGAGCGAGGTGGAAGTCGTGCTGCGGCCATCCTACCGGCCGCCCGCTGAATACCATGCGCTGTCGGCCGAGCAGTGCCAATGCCTGGCGGTCAAAGCTTCGACGGAAGGCAATCGACTGGCCGCCGATCGGCGTGCCCTGATGGCGACGTCGTCTCATCACGGGCTGTCGGAAAAAGAACGGCTCAAAATACAAGTGCTGTGGGCCGCCGAGCTGGAAGCCAGGAACCATTCGGCCGCGGCCGCGCTGACGGCCTATTATCAAATCGCGCAAGCGGAGGCCAACCGACCGATTCTCCAGCAGAGTCTTCAGGAAATCGAGGACGCTATGAAGAAGGTCGACCGCATGCACGAAATTGGCGTGCAGGTGCCCTTCGACGGCGGCGATCTGAATCGCCAGAAACTGGGTATTCTCGACCGGCAACTCAAACTGACATCGCAACTCGATCAGTTGAACGCAGAACTGGTGCAGTTGGTGGGCCTGGCGAGCGCCAACGCCCGACCGCGCATCTGGCCGGCCGCCGACTTCACCGTGAACGTCGCGCCGACCGACATGGACCTGGCAGTGGCAGTGGGTATGTCGACGCGCCCGGAGTTGCGGCTGCTGGCCTCGTTGCGTTCGTCACTACGGGCGAAGAACGTGGCGATTACGCGCGGCGTGGTAGGTGGCCCCGTGTCGACCGCGATGATGCCGCTCTCGCACCTTTGCAAGCTGATCGGCCAATGTTTTTCCAATCATCGCGAATTGCCGACTCGCGAGCGGCAATTGGCGGAACATTACGCCCAGCGGCAACGCGAGGTGACGGCCGAGATCCAGCAGGCCGTGCTCGAGGTGGAGTCGCGGCTGCGGCGCGTCGCAGTCGCAAAGGAGGCCATGAATTCCTGGAGAACCGAGCTCGACGAGCTGGCCAAGAAAGCGCAGATCGACGAGGCCACGTTCATCGACATCAGTCGTGCCCGCCTCAAACGGCTGGAAGCGGAGAGCGACAAGATCGAACAGATCATGGCCTGGAAGATTGCCCTGGTGAAGGTCAAAGACGGGCAAGGCATGCTAGTGACGGAGTGCCAGGGCAATTGCTGCCAGTTCGTCGACTTTCCGACGGTGCAAGAGACCGGCGGCGGACCGTTACCCGAACTTCTGCCGCCCGAAGACTATTTGCCCAACCCGGCCGACAACCACTCAGACCTGCCGGAAGGCGAAGTCCTCGCTCCGCTCGGCGCCGCGAATGCTTCGCCGCAATTGCCGCCGGCCTTGCCGCTGCCACCGGTTCCTCTGCCTTCGCCTACGCTGCCGCCGGCCACACATAAATCAGTCGTCAGCCGCGTGCCACTGCCCGAAGAGCGGGCCGCATCGGCGCTTCCCGACATGGCAGTCGAACCTCCAGGGCCGTCCGACCAAGTCACGCCCGATGGCCCGTGATGCGGGCGGCCGCCGCCATCCTACCATTTTGCATTTTGCGTTTTGCATTTTGCCTTGGTCCGCCGGGGCGTGCGTATTCCGCGGCATGAATCTTCGCGGGCAGCAATGAAATGGAACGTTTGTAGCACCGAGGATGGGCTTCCTAGCCCGTCACCTCGCATGGTGACGGCCTGGGAGGGCCATCCTCCGATAGTCAAAACCCTAGAGAACAGTCTGCTCGATGACAAAGAACTCGTAGTCTTTGCCGGCGGGCCGCAGGCCGAAGCGCGTCTTGCGAATGGTGGAAGCATCGCGGCCGCGAAAATCGTGCTCGACGCGCAGTAGCAACTCCTCGGTTTCGGGCGGAAAGAACTGCAACAGGAGGCTGCCTGGCGAAACGCCGGCCTTGGCGGCCAGTGCCGTCATCATAGGTCGGCGACTCCCAAAGAAGAGGATGGTTCGGGCATTCCTTTGGTTTATTCCCGGCTACTAGCGGGGTCAAGCTCCAGGTTGGCGCGGTCTCGCGTGCCGGATGCGACCGACGGCATAACAGGGAACATTGACAGGCGTACACAACTAATATAGAATTCCAACGTTGATGCACCGGGATGAAACGAAGTTCCCATGGCCAACCTGCCAAATACCAAGATGCCAGACGACGAAAAGCTCCGAGAACTGATCCTCCATATTTGCCGTCGCTCTGAGGGCGATCCGAAATTTGGCGCAACGAAGCTGAATAAGCTGCTGTTCTACGCCGACTTTTTGGCCTATCGCCAACTCGGGGTGCCCATCACGGGTCACTCATACCAGCGGTTGCCAAACGGCCCCGCCCCTCGCTCTATCGTGCCCTTTCTTCGCAGCATGGAGGCTCGCGGCGACATTGCTCGGTCTGAACATGACTACTTTGGCAAGAAGCAGATCAAGGCCGTTGCCCTGAGGGATGCCGACCTTTCGCGCTTTACTGGGGCAGAAATCGGTCTAGTTGACTCGATCATCGGCGATTGCTGGGGAAAAACCGCCAAACAGATTAGCGACATGTCGCACAGGTTCATTGGCTGGATGCTTGCGGAGGACGGTGAGACGATTCCGTACAGCGTAGCCTTGACGCGGTTTGGCAAGCCGACTGAAAACGACATGGAAATTGGCCGTTCGATGGCCGATGAACTTCGCGCCCTGTCCGAGGAGTGCCGCAGCAATGCCGGCTAGGGGCGTCGTGCGCCACGATCGTTTCGATTCAGCCGTCGAGGAGCTCGAGCAGAAGGTGCCTCGCATAAGGGAGTCTATCGAAGGCGCGGTGTGGGCACTGGCAAGAAACCCGGAAAAATTTGGCGTTAAGAACCTGTCAATCGACGTATGGCAGGCCCGTCTCACGGTAGCGCCTTCATCGCCCGACGTGCTCATCTTTTACACGATCCATGCACGGTACATTCACCTGTTAACTGTCGCCCTCGCTAGCGAGCTGAATTAGCTGGAGTGGGACTGTTTGACGCTTGCAACCTCATCTGTTACTTTGGCGATCTTGACGCATCTACCGCAAAGACAAGAGATTCTGGCCAATGGCCCACGAAGTGACGCTGATTACGGGCGATGGAACCGGCCCTGAGCTGGCCGAGGCTACACGACGCTGCATCGACGCGACCGGCGTCAAAATCAATTGGGACGTGCAAGAAGCGGGCGTCGACGTCATGCAGCGCACCGGCACGCCGCTGCCCGACGCCGTCATGGAAAGCGTCCGCCGCACTCATTGTGCCCTCAAGGCGCCCATCACCACGCCCGTCGGCACCGGCTTTCGCAGCATCAACGTCCATCTGCGACAGGCCTTGGGCCTGTATGCTTGCATCCGGCCTTGCAAGCAATACAAAGGAGTGCGCACGTTTTTTAGCGACGTGAAGGTCGACCTGGTCATCGTGCGCGAAAACACCGAAGACCTCTACGCGGGCATCGAGTTCGAGCGCGGCAAGCCCGAGACCGCCAAGCTTGTCGATTTCATCAACCAGATTTCGCCAGAACGCAAAGTCAAAACCGGCCCGCAGGAAACCGGCATCTCGATCAAGCCGATCAGCGTGTCGGGCACCGAGCGGATCGTACGTTGCGCCTTCGACTATGCCAAAGCCAACGGCCGTAAGAAGGTCACTTGCGTTCACAAGGCCAACATCATGAAGCACACCGACGGCCTCTGGCTGGAGGTGGCGCGGAAAGTGGCCACCGAATACCCGAACGTCGAGTTCGAAGACCGCATCGTCGACAACATGTGCATGCAGTTGGTGCAGAAGCCGGAGCTGTACGATGTGCTCGTGCTGGAAAACCTCTACGGCGACATCCTGAGCGACCTGGCCGCCGGGCTGGTGGGCGGCTTGGGTGTGGCGCCGGGCGCCAACATCGGGCCGGAAGGCGCCGTCTTCGAGGCCACGCACGGCAGCGCGCCCAAATATAAAGGACAAAACAAGGTTAACCCCACCGCTCTGATTCTCTCGGGCATGCTGATGTTGCGTCACCTGGGCGAGACGACGGCCGCTGACCGCCTGGAGAAGGCCGTCGCCGACGTGATTGCCGAAGGCAAGTCCGTCACTTACGACCTCAAGCCGCGCCGCGACGACCCCACCGCCGTCGGGACGCGCGAAATGGCCGACGCCATCTGTTCGAAGCTCAAATAAGTCAACCCTGCGGCTTGTTGCGCCAGGTGGGCTTTTTGGCCCGCGCGGCGCGGTGCCGGCGCAACGGGCGAAACTCGCCCTCTTGCGGCGTCGCGGCGGGCGGCCCGCCTCCGAACGGTCTGACGCGGCTGGCCCGCGGCCCGCGCTCATTCTCGCCGCTCTCATCCAGCTCGAACTCCACGCGCTGCCCAACGATGAGCGAGCGGAATTCATTGCCGGTCACCACGGTGCCGTGGAAAAACACGTCCGGGCCGCCCGAGGCGGCGGCTAGAAAACCGCAGTGCTTGTCGACAAACAGCTTCTTGATGGTTCCGAGAGGCATGACAATAGGACGCGATGACCAGTTGGAGCGACACAGGTGTCGATCTCCAGCCTACTCCACAACCGCCTCCCGAAGCCAGCGGGCAAGCGACGGGCTCAGCCCGGTT
>DASSFG010000658.1:0-9246 GCA_035694685.1 Pirellulales bacterium | reverse complement strand
GCCCCGATCCGGGTTTATCCCGGTCGAGCGATGATTGACCGCTAGCTCGCCTTGCCGCGACAACTTCGTCCGTCCGTCCTCTTTTTGCGTTGCGTCCGCCGCCGCAGGCGGCGGACGCAACGCAAAAAGAGGAGGGGGTTGCCACAAAGCGGCGCTTCTAGCGGTCAATCACCGCTCCACCGGCATGAAGCCGGTGGTGGCGGAGCGGAACAAATCTCACATCGATTGACAGGTCATCCTCCATCAGCAACAGGCTCGTTTTGCGCAGGCCAGGGTGGGACTCGCTTCGCTCGTCCCACCCTACACGAACTCATCCACTGCAAAACTAGTTTTTATTGCAACAAACTGCGGGTCATCGCTTGAAAGACGGCTTCGACTTCCGCCAGTTCGCGGTCGTCAGCCTGCCAGAGAACGAGTAGGGTTGCCCGAGGGGTTCGGCCGCTGCGAACCACCGCGGTATTGGTCAGGTCGAGGCAGTAAAAATTGATGTCGCAGCCGACGAGCTCGACGTCGCCAATCGTCTCTTCGACGGGCTCGGCGTCAAGCTCGTCGTAAACTTGCTTCATCGTCGCCAATGCAGCGTCGACGAGCTCCTGTGGCGCTTGCGAGGGCGGCCGCACGACGACGGACCAAAAAGCTCCGCCGGGGCTGTAGACCGAAACTGACTGCTCGCCTTCGAGGGCTTCGCCCTCGTCGAGCGTCCAGTTTTTGGGGTATTGGAATTTGATGCCGAGTTTGTCGTAAAAAGCGGGCACGGCGGTCGGGCCTGAAGGATCCGGTTTGGCCGCATTCCTGCGGCTTTCCTGCATCATAGTCCTTGCCAACCGCCTGAAAAGTCGACCATCTGGCGGCCGGAGGCGTCGCCTTGCCGTCGAGGACAAGATTTTGGAAAAGACAACTGGACGAGGGCCGAGTGTCCGATATAATTGCAGTACATGACGCGGGGTGGAGCAGCCCGGTAGCTCGCGAGGCTCATAACCTCGAGGTCGCAGGTTCAAATCCTGTCCCCGCCACTTCATCGAAAGGCCGCCCGATTGGGCGGCCTTTCTTGTTTTACGGCGTGGTTGCCAACCACGCGGCCCGATGCCCTTTTTCGCAGCAAAGCCCTAAATGGCCGGGCGCGATTACCAGGCGCAGCGGCGTCGGTGGCTGGCGGCAAAGCTGGCCGCGTTCGGCCCCAGCAGTCGTCAGACGCGCTGCCGGCTAGCGATGCCCCGGTGGCCGCTGTTCCGGGGCATCGCCGCGGCAACGCCTTTCTCGAAAATCGCGTCCGCGTCGCGGCTCTGCCCCAGCCACCGTTGCCGCTCGACGTGCTCCATGTTCGGTAATCGCGCACGGCTATTTAGCGCGCACTCAGTGTGCCGCGCGTGAGGCCGATTTGGTTGAGCACTTGCAGGCCGCGCCAGGCCGATTTGCCCTCGTCCAGGCCGGCCAGCACGCGCCAATAGCGCGTGAGCAGCGTCTGCGTTTGAGCGGCGTCTTCACGCAACAGCTCGACGCGAAAGTGCCGCAGGCCAAGCTTGAGCATCCGCGGAACGTATTCGGCCGCCGATTGCGCGAGGGAGTTGAACACCGTGTTGCGGCAGCCGGTGTCGGCCAGGAGCGGAAACTCGGCGCCCACCCGATCTCGCAGCTCGAGGCGGTGGCGATCGCACGGCCTGCCGCAATCGCGCCAGTCTTTTCCTTGCGACAAGGCGGCCGCAAACACGCAATGCTCCATGTGAAACATCGGAACGTGCTGGTGGATGACTTGTTCGAACCGTTCGGCAGCCACGCGGCCAAGCATCGCGGCAAGCTGTTCCCAATTCAAGTCATAGCTGGGCACGAGCCGCTCCACTCCTGCCCGCAGCAAAAGATCGGCGGTTAGCTCATTCGCCACATTGAGCGAAAAGTCGCCGACGAGCCGCACCGCTGGAGCTCGCTCGCGAAACCAACTCAAGGCCGTCAGATTGCGGACCAATACTACATCGGGCTCGGCGGCGGCGATCTTAGCTAGCAAGCCTTCTTCGCCGGGCTTGATGATCCGCAGTGTGGCCAGACCTATTGGCAACGTCGAAGCACGCGCCGCCAAAACGGCATCGCGGTAACGGCGCACGTCTTCAAAGTCGCAATACACCATCGTCGGCCGCGGCAATAGCTTGCTGCCGGCCGCACATTGGTCGTCGGCGCTTGCCGACCACGCGCAGACCGACTCGAGCTGCTCGCGCGTGCGAACCAGAACGAAGAGTCTTGGCGTGGCACCGGCAGATGAGCCCGCGGGCCGATGCACTTCGCGCCGCAGTTCATCGAGCGCCGTGGAACGCACCTCGCGGTCCCGCATCGCCGCGGTTTGCAGGGCCATCAGCTCGCTGACCGCGCGGCGTCGCAAGTCGTTGAGCACGCTCTTCGGCGCCATCACGGGCACCGTAATTCTCATGTCGATCGCTGCTAATGCAAACTGCGTTTCACCCAGCCGGCCGAACTGCTCGCGTACGAGGCTTTCGCTCAAGGCATGACGTCGAGCGACTTGCAGGGGACCGGCCCAGGCAACGACGACCTCGTGCCGTCCAACCGAACACCTGGCTCTCAAGGGGCCGCCTGGCTCGCCTTCCAGACGCACCGCGAGGGGCAACTTGCGCGGCACGCAATCGCGGGCATAGCTTTGATCCATGCGGCGGCGGTAGGCGGGGTCGTCGGTCTTCCATACCAGCGCGCCTGGCACGATGGCCGCTGTGTTGACCGATCCGGCGTGAAACGACAGCTCGACCTGCCACTGTCCGCCGGTCCCGTATTGCACCGACTGCACCCGGCCGCCTTGTTCGTCCTGCTCGGGGTGTCCTTCGTCGAATACCACTCCGTCGCCTGGCTTGATGATCTTAGCGAGCGAATCGACCTGCCGGTGACCGGCGGCGAGCTCGATAAGCACTCGGCTGCCCCGGCACTCCACGACCGCGCCGATTTGAACGCCGCGTGCCTTGGGAAAACGGCCGTGTACGAGCCGCTGGTGGTTCGTGCCTTCCAGAAAACCAGGCGTGAAGCCCCGCGAAAAACTTTGCGACAGGTCGAGCTGTTCCTGACGGGTGACGTGAAAGTTTTCACCTTGCTGCACCGCGTCGAGTGCCCGGCGATAGACCTGAGTCGTCGTGGCGACGTACTGGGCGCTCTTGAGGCGGCCTTCAATTTTCAGGCTGGCCACGCCAAGCCGCACCAGCTCGCCCACCTTGTCGTGTCCGGCCAGATCTTGCGGGCTGAGCAGATAGGCATATTCGCCCAGCTCGCGATGCTCACCGTCGACCAGCAGATCGTAGGGCAATCGACACGCCTGAGCACATTGGCCGCGGTTGGCGCTGCGTCCGCCAAGGGCCTCGCTCGTCAGGCATTGGCCGCTGTAAGCCACGCACAATGCACCGTGAACGAACACTTCAACGGGCAAGTCGGTTTGCTCGCGCACGCGGGCAATGTCGTCGAGCGAGAGCTCGCGCGCCAAGATCACCCGTTCGATGCCGAGCCGCCGAACGAATTCAATGCCGCGCGGCTCGGTGAGCGTCATCTGCGTCGAACCGTGAACCGGCAGCCCGGGAGCGAGCCGCGAAATCAGACGTGCCAGCCCGAGATCTTGCACGATGACGGCATCCGCGCCGGCCTCCGCCACGGCGGCAATCCAACGACTGATTTCCGGGAGCTCGTCGGAGAAAATCAACGTGTTGCAGGTCACGTACCCGCGCACGTTGTGCCGGTGGAGATAGCCGACCACGTCTGGAAGTTCATCCAGGGTAAAGTTGGTGGCGCGGTGCCGGGCATTGAAGTTCGAGAGGCCGAAGTAGACCGCATCGGCCCCATTGGCCACCGCCGCACGCAGCGCCAACCAGTCGCCCGCGGGAGCGAGAAGTTCTGTCGGCGGTGAAGCTTGGAGATGCATATCCATTCATCCGTGATTGTCGCTGGGGGACCAGCGACGTTGGGAGCGCCGGTCTAAGCTCCTGGAACGGAATTTATTCCGTTTCTCATGTTCGTAACGGAATAAATTCCGTTCTACGATCCGTCGCCAGGTGCTAATCCCACCACCACTGGTCCGGTTTCAGGCCGCGGAGCTGAATCTCTTGCCGGTCCTTTTCGACCTTGTTGCCTTCGTCAGCGAGCACGTTCGTCGACTCCAGGGCCATCGGTGCCTCAATGCGCACCCCGCCGCCCACCGGCGTTACCAGTTGCTGCTTCTTCCAAATACTGGTTACGACGGTATCGACCTCGGTGGGCGCTTTGTAGACCTGCACGGGGAACAAGCTCTCGTCGCCAAACACCTCCAGGTTCCAGCCGGCTTTGCCGAAGTAGTCTTCGCGCTGGATATGAGCCGCGGCGATCACCATGTCGATGAGGTTGCGTAGTTGGGCGTAAATCGGCTTCCGCCGCGCCAGCTCGGGATACCGCTGCGTGAATGCGTGTGTAAACATTTGGCTGGCCCGGCCGCTTTTGCCCTGCGCCATGCGCTGGCCGTTGGGGCCGACCACTTCGTCTTCGCCCACCAGCTTGACGCCCTCGCCCTCCAGTTCCATCGCCAGATGGTCGTCGCTCACGCGTACGCATTTATAGTCGGGCACAAACCACCAGCGTTGCAGAGCATTGCGGCCAATCTGGCTGGCATCAGCCAGCTCCGCGTAGCTCTTTAGTTTCGCAAGCCCGGAGTGCTCGGCGCCGATGCCGATTAGCTTCATCCGGTAATCGGCCTCAAGCATCACCTGGGCAAAGTGCGTTTCGGGCGAGACGCCGAGAATGCTCACCTTTTGCAGGCCGAGGCTATTGTGAATGCCGTCAACGATGCTGTTGACATCGTCAGACGAAAGCTCGTTGGCCGCCAGTTGTCGTTTCATGATCGTATTCGCCACTTCGCGCGTAAACGCCTGCATCTTGGCGAGACCTTCTTGCGTGGGGTCGATCGAACAGCCCACGACGCCGTCCCGGTCTTTGCCCGGAGCAAAGGCCCGCAGCGCGACGACGAGGTCTTGCAACTCGAGAATCGGTCGACTGCTGACCATGCCGATAAAACGGCCAGTGAGATCCTGGAACCAGCCTTCCGCCGGGCCGGCGACAACGACGTCGCCCGAGTCGGGATAGAAGAACACGTAGCGAATGCGCGTGAGACCCGCCAATCGCAGCATTTCGTCGGTCGGCTTGCGGTTCCTTTCGAGCTGACCTTGAACGGCGCGTTCGAGCCGTGTGAGCGATACTTTGCGGATTTGACTGGGCTTGGCAATATCGGCATTCAGCGCCGCCTTGGCTTGTTGTAAGCGGTCGCGAGTGAGTTTGCCGGTGGGATCCGTTGCCCGAGTCGTGCTCGCGGTACCGCTTTCGTCGATGCGTAATGAGGCCGCGTCGAGCACCATGCCGGGACTGATCATGATGCCGGCCTGGGCACCCGCAGCGTTGGTGTTGGTGGTGCTGGTGCCACCGCCGCAGCCGCACGCCTGCCGTAAGCCAAGGTCCAGCGGCGACGAGCTAGGCAACAGGGCGGGCGACAACCAAGCGGCGAACAAGAGGGCCGCCAGCGCGTAGCGTCGTGAAAGCATAGACGTTCTCCTCAATAGGGCCAAATTATCCGGTACGCCCCCATCCGGCAGCAAAGCGTCGAATGGGGGCGGTTCTTGGTTCGTTTACGCCCAAAAAACAGTCGTGCCGCTTATCAGGCCATTCTTGATATTAGTTGTGGCGAACAGTCAAAGCAAGCAAAATGGGAGGTAGTGCGGAAGAAAGGCGAACTTTGTCCGCCGCGTTTTCGCTTTGGCATGACTGAGATTCAACTCAGCTTTGCTAGAGCGTCGACAGCCTGCTTCGCCGCATCGACCCCGCCGAGGTGGTCGGCGAGCTTCTTGGCCGCGATCAGCGACTCCAGTGTGAGCGTCGAAGCCACGGCTTCAATGACCATTGGTCGCCGACCGCCCGGCTGGCGACGTTTCTTGCCCATGGACGCCAGCACCGTGCTTGCCTGGGCCGAACTGACGCTGACGCCCTGCTCGGCGAGCCTGGCGACGACGTCTCGTGGCCGGACGTTGCGGCCGAGGCTTTTGGCGGTCTGACGGATCTGATCGGCTTTGCTTACGTCGTTGATCGCCTGCGGCGCAGCCGTCGACTCTCGCCTGGCCTTGGCCACGAGTGCCGGCGATACCTCGATACCGTATTCCCGTTTGATGCCCCGGACAGCCTCCAGCACCGTCGCGCGCGGGCTCCGAGCAATGTACTTACGGATGATATCGGCTTTGTTCTGATCGGTCGCTGTTCTCATCGGCTGGCGGCTCTCGTATTGCGGAAGTTGAAATCGACAAAACGCCAAGATACTTCGGCACGCTCACGACGACAACCGAACGCTAACTCGGCTCGCACAATTGCAGCCCGACATCGACAAGTCGTTGAGCGCTTTGCTCGCCCGCCGCAGGTTAGCCGGCCAGCTCGGCCAGCCGACTATGACCGTCACCGAGACGGTCGTAGTGGGCGCCGAGGCGGTCGAGCAAGGAGAGCCAGAGATTGTTGAGTGGCGTTTCTTTCTCGTAGCGCACATGGCGACCGGGAACGATGGTGCCGCCGCCGCGGCCGGCCAGCAAGATCGGCAGGTCGTCGTGATTGTGACGATTGCCGTCGCCGATGGCACTGCCAAAAGCGATCATGGCGTAATCGAGCAGACTGCCATCACCCTCGGGCGTCTCTTTGAGCTTCTTGAGGAAGTACGCCAGGTGCGAGGTGTGAAACTGATTGATCTTGCTGATTTTGGCCTGCTTCTCCTTATCGCCCGCATGGTGCGACAGGTCGTGATGCCCTTCCGAAACGCCGATGAAGGCGTAGCTGCGATTGCTGCCTTCGTCGGCGTGGACGAAGGTGGCGATGCGCGTCAGGTCGCCCTGGAAGGCCAATGCCAGTAGATCGTACATCAGCCGGATGTGCTCGGCGTAATCCCCGGGTATGCCGGCAGGCCGGGGCATGTTCGTCGGACCCGCCGATGCCGACGTCTCGCTGCGGGCAATGCGCTGCTCAAGTTCGCGGACCGTGGTCAGATACTCGTCGAGCTTGCGCTGATCGTTCTTGCCCAGCCGTTTCTTCAGGCTCGCGGCATCTTCAGCCACAAAATCGAGAATGCTCAGCCGATAGCGGTTGCGACGGGCTTTGGCTTCCTCCGATTCTCCCGGCGGGCCGTCGGTAAACAGCCGCTCGAAGACCAGCCGCGGGTTGACCTCTTTGGCCACCGGTTGCGAATCGGTCTTCCAGGAAGCGTTGTGCGAATAGGCACAGCTATAGCCCGTGTCGCAATTGCCCGTCTGCGAGCCGGCATCGCAGCCCAGCTCCAAGGAGGCGAATCGCGTGTACTTGCCGACTTTCTCCGCCGCGGCCTGATCGGCCGAGATGCCGGCCCGGATGTCGGCGCCGTGCGTCTTCTTCGGGTGCGTGCCGGTCAGAAACGACGCCATCGCTCGCGCGTGGTCGCCGCCGCCGTCGCCGTGGGCGCGGCCGCCGTCCTGAGCCAGGCCGCTGATGACCATAAAGTCGCTCTTCAAGGGCGCGAGCGCCTGCAAGATGGGCGGCAAGTCAAAGTCGGTGCCCGCCTTGGTCGGCGTCCAGTCGGGCATGTGCATGCCGTTGGGCACGTAGAGAAACGCGACGCGGTTGGGTGTTTTGCGGGCCGCCTCCGCTGCTTGCAAGGCGCGTCCCCAGGGCGAGAACGCCGCGCTGGGCAACATCGAATCCAACAGCGGCAGCGCCAACCCGGTGCCCAACCCCTTGAGTGCTCTGCGACGCGAAATATGCCAGTTGCTCATCTGCGTTTCTTTTTGGCCTCCATTCGTTTAACCGGTAGCCAACGGCGCCCGCGGGCGCTGGTAGACGGTAGACAGTAGACGGCAGACAGGGCTCGAAATTGCGTCCCCGTCTGCTGTCTACCGTCTACCGTCTACTTACCTCTCCGCTTCTGAAACGGGTCGCTGTCCACGATCGCCTGAATCAATGCTGAAAACTTATAGTCATGCTGGGCCAGGCTGGCGGCAATGTCATCGACGGCGCATTGGTCGTAAGGCTCCAGCCCGCGACCTAACGCGTATGTTAACATCTTTCCGGCCAGGCAGCGAACGAATTCGTCTTTTCGCTGCTTCAAGATCGCCTTCAACTCGCGCGGACCTTTGAACAACGAGCCGTCGGGCAACGTGCCCGACGCGTCGATCGGAAACGCGCCGTCACGATCGCGCCAGGCGCCAATGGCGTCAAAATTCTCCAAACCGAAACCGAGCGGATCCATCGGCGCGTGGCACGTGGCGCAGCTTGGGTTCGCCCGGTGTTGCTCCATCCGCTCTCGCAACGAGGCGGAGCTGACCACCTTGCCGTCGTCCTTCAGGTCGCCGGCGTTGGGCGGCGGCGGGGGCGGCGGCATGTCGAGCAACTGTTCGAGAATCCATTTGCCGCGTTTCACCGGGCTGGTGCGCGTGGGGTTCGAGGTGATCGTGAGCACGCTGGCTTGCGTGACCACCCCGCCCCGGTCGGCATCCGCCAGTCTCACGCGGCGGAACTCCGGCCCCGTTACGTCGCGGATGCCATAGTGCTTAGCCAGCCGTTCGTTGAGAAACGTGAAGTCGGCGTCGATCAGCTCCAGCACGCTGCGGTCTTCGTCGATAAGCGCCGCGAAGAATCGCGTCGTCTCTTCCAGCATCGCCTCGCGCAGCTCGTCGTTGAACGTGGGGAACCGCTGCGGGTCGGGCGAGAGCATGCGCAGCTTACGAATCTCCAGCCATTGCGTGACGAAATTGTCGACGAAGGCCCGCGACTTGGGGTCTTTCAGCATCCGCGCCACCTGCCGCTGCAGGTTGCTGCGCAAGCGGCCCTTGAACGCGTCGTGAAACAGCTCATCGTCGGGCATGCTGCTCCACAAAAAGTACGACAATCGCGTGGCGAGTTCATAATCGCTGACCGGGTGAATGCCGTCGGCATCGGCACCCTCCTGACCCGGCAGGGGATCTTGCTCAATGCGAAACAAGAAGTGCGGCGACACCAACACCGCCTCCATGCCAAGCTGAATGCCGCGTTCAAATCTCTCCCCGTTCGCACGCGCCAGCTCGACGAACTTCACCAACCGGCCCACTTCATCGCCGCCGGCCGGCCGCCGAAACGCCCGGCTGGCGAAACGGCTCAGAATCTTCTCGGCGGCCTCGTGTTCTTGCCCGCGCTTAGGCTGCACAAAGATGATTCTCTTGTGCGACTCGGGCAGCGCGGGCGGAGGGCCGTCGAGCGGTCCCTGCACCT
>DASSFG010000657.1:0-2559 GCA_035694685.1 Pirellulales bacterium | reverse complement strand
TCGTCACTAGTCTCTCGCAGAAATGCGGCGATGACCATCCGAATGCAGAGGGTTTTTGGGAGCGGCGTGCGGCCGACGAGGAATCGCCGGACTTCTGGGTGTTGTTTCAGATCAAGGTCGGCGACCACGCTTCTTACGATGAACGATTCTTTGTGCTAACGCACGAGGAGATCTGCGTAGCGCAAGCCCAGCGAAATGCCTCGTATGCGGCAAAGTATCAGGCGCGCCACGGCAGGCAGCCGGATTTCTCGAGCGGCGTTGATAATGTTGTCGTCGCGGATGTCGTGCAGCACAAGGACGCTTGGCACAAGATCATAAGTGCGCTTGCCCGTCCCGTGACAAGTTAGCCGTGATGGATGGAGTGAAGCGACAGATTCTGGCGATCGACGTTCGCACCTCGATTTCTTCGACCGCACGCCCGACTTGCACGAGTACCTGGTGGCGCAGGATATCATCGTGGTCTGGGGCGGGAATACCAAAAGCATGCTGGGCGTCTGGCGCGAGTGGGGACTGCCCGAGATTCTCCGCCGGGCGTGGCTCCGCGGAACGGTCCTGGCCGGTGTGAGCGCGGGAGCGATCTGTTGGTTTGAGCAAGGACTGACCGATTCGTTTGCCGGCCGGCTGCGCCCGCTGGATTGTCTGGGGTTTCTGCCGGGGAGCTGTTGCCCGCACTACGACGGAGAGCTCGATCGCCGGCCCGCCTACCAAGAGCTTGTTCGGCAAAACCTGTTGAAGCCGGGAGTCGCCATCGAGGATGGCTCAGCCGTTGAGTTCCAAGATCGTGGGATTTGCCGTGTGCTCGCCCCCGCCGGAAAGGTCGGCGCCTGGACTGTCCGCTCGGGCCCAGCGGCCGACGGGCAAGGCATCGTCGAGCAACCGCTGATGGCTAAACGGATTGAATTGCCGTAGGTCCGCCGGGTTCATCCCGGTGGAAAGGACTGTGGTCAGAGAATTGACCCGCAAATCGATGCAAATGCTGGCAGCCTTGCTCGCCGTTGGCAGTCTTGCATTGGCAGACTTGCTGGTGCCGGCGCGGCGGCCTTAGGCCAATCCCTGCCGCTCGAGACGCTTGTAGTGAATGAGCGAATAGACCGCGGGCACGAAGGCCGCGAGCATGATCAGCGCGAACGCCGCCATAAACGCTGTGGTGCCGCCAAGTGCCAGCGAGAGCACGAAACCGATCACTCCCGCCGCCACAAAGAGCCGTGCCGCCAGCCGATGGGTATCGATCCAAACGCGTTCGCTGGCCAAGGTCCAAGGCGTGCGCACCCCCATGAAAAAATTCCGCCGAACTTTGCCCAGAACATTACCCAGTAGGGCGAAAAACAGGCAGAGGCCGGCGATGAGCGCCCGGCCCAAATCAACGGGCCCGGCCCAAGCGGCCCACAACGTCAGCCCGTGAATGTACGCCATCAGCCCCATCGTCAGTGCAACCGCGAATTCGTAGGTACCGCGAAACGTGTCGAGCGTGAACGGCTTCGGCGAAAGCCACGGCAATACGCGAAACAATCCAAGTAGCGCAATCATCACGCCGGGCGTCAAAAACACGGCCCATTGCTTTTGGCCGTAGCCGTCGACCTCTCCCCGAATGTTCCAATGAATCGGCACCTTCTCCGGCAGATAAGGGTAAGCCGCCAAGGCGGCGACCCACGCCGCAACGGTCAGCCCCACTCCCATAGCAAAATAAAAGCGTGTCATGAGGGTTTCCTCGACGGTACGGCTTTGGTGTCGTGCCCAAATGCGTCCCACAGCCAGGTCAAAACATCTTCGAGTACGGTCGTGTTGAGCGAATAGAGAATCTGCTGGCCCTCGCGGCGGCTATGCACCAGCTCCGCCTGCTTGAGCACGGAGAAGTGGTGCGACATCGAGGGCTTTGTCATGTCGAACCGCTGCGCGAGTTGTCCCGCGCTTTGCTCTCCGCGCCCCAAGAGCCGCAGGATTTCGCGTCGCGTCGGGTCGGCCAGTGCTTTGAAAACTTCGTTGTTCAATGGGAAGCGACAGGCAAGATAGTTAGACAGCCATCTAATTATTGGCCCGCGATGAGCAGAGTCAAGTGGGTGGGCGGGGCCTGGACTGTCCGATCGGGCCCAACGGCCGACGGGCAAGAAGGCATCGTCGAACAACCGCCGATGGCTCAACAGATTGAATTGCCGTAGGTCACCGGGCGGTTGCCTGGCAGAATGCCAGTATGACCGCCAAGCTCAACGAAGACATTGCATCTCCTGCCCAACGGCCTTGCTGAGTGGCGCGATAGGCATTGCCTGTCGCGGCCGTATGGTAGAATGGCTCGAGCCGCAAGCCGGGACAATTCTTGAGAGATCTGAAAAATCGCCGGAGCGCAAGAGCTTATCTGGCAGCGGCTTGCGATTCCGCCATCGGAAGGGTGTCGTGGCAATTCGGCAGCGCGCTGCCGAATTGGATGATTCGCCGCATCGGCGGGACGTTGGCAAAGGCGCAGCGCGCTGCGCCTTTGACGCTGGCCTGCTGTCGGCGGCCAAAAGGTATCGACGGGCGAAGGCGGTGTCAAAGCCGCGCTGGCATTGGCGCCGCGCGCGGCGC
>DASSFG010000656.1:0-4790 GCA_035694685.1 Pirellulales bacterium | reverse complement strand
GTCTCCGGCAGCCCGCTGTTAAGACATTACCGTTCGGCCGACTTACTTGCTTTTTCAGGCCCGCAATGGTAAGGTCGCAAGCGTTGGCGGTCTTTCGGCGTTTGAGGCAACGCTCTGCGGCCGCCCATGTCTGACGCCACGATCGTGGCTGCGGTCGAACAGAGAAGGAGAGCCGTCATGTTGCGCTATTCGGCGTTCATGGTCTGCGGCGCGTTGATCGGTTGGTGCGTCGCATCGGCGCCGCTCAAGGCGCCCGAAGATTCCTCGCACGCTCGGCCCCTGCCAACGACGCGGCAAGCACGCATTCGCGCCGCACTCGACGAGCCCAGCGAGCTGGACTATGGCACCCAGCGTTTGCAGGACGTCGTCGATTACCTGGCCCGAAAGCACGAAATTGCCATCGAGCTCGATCAGAAGCCCCTGCGCGAAATGGGCGTCGATGGCGACACCCCGATTACGTTCTCGATCAACGAAGTTACGCTCCGCTCCCTGCTGGAACTGGTGCTCGGCGAGCTCGATCTGACGTACCTCATCGCCGACGGCTATCTGCTCATCACCACCAAGAATGCGGCGGCAGAAAAGCTATACGTTCAAGTCTATCCCATTGACGATCTGGTCACGGCCGAGAGCGACTTTCGCGCGCCGCTCCTTCCACGGGGAAAAGCCGGCAACGATTACCAGAACCTGATCAATGCCATTACCGGCATCCTGGCGCCAACGACTTGGGACGACGTCGGAGGTCCCTGCTCGCTGACCGTTCATCCCAATTCCGGCGGCCTGGCCGTCTCGCAAACCGACGATGTTCACGAGGAAATCGCCTCGCTGCTTGCCAACTTGAGGCGAGTGCGCGACAAACAATTCGCCGCCGCTCACCCGCACGATCGCTTCACCTGGGGCCGCCGGAGCGATGCACAGCACAAGGGCGAATTGGAAATCAGGCTCTATCGGTTTTTCCGGCTGCCGCTGCCGGGAGCGCCGGCGAACGCGCCCCAACCGCCACCGGGCAACGGCGCCGCTGGCGCCACGGCCGCCGATACCGCCGCGGCGGAGGCCAATCGCAAGGCAGCGGAAATCGCCGCGTCCGAGAAGCTCGACGCTTGGACAAACGTGATCGTGAAACTGGCGCCCGAGATGATCGCACCGGAGAGCTGGAAACCGGCAGGCGAAGGGCAAATCCGAGCGGTTTCAGGCACGATCGTCGTACATCAGACCCCCGACGTGCAAGTTCGGGTTGCCAGGCTGATCTATGAGATGATGCTGCCGGGCCTCGATACGGCATGGTATCCGCTGGCGTCGTATTATGGCTGCAATCCACCGGTACGGCTCTCGCCGCCGCCCATCACCACCAACTGGCCGCAAGAAGCCGAGCCTCCGCCGAGCGAGGCAGAATCCGGCATCCTGGCGGCCTTCGCAGAAGATTGTGATCTCGATTTCACTGAACGGCCCTTGAACGAAGTGATCGCCGCTTTCTCCCGGCAAACGAGCGTCGATATTCGCATCGACCAACATGCGCTTGCGGCAGCGGGCGTGGCAAGCGACACGCCGATCACGCGCGGCTTTCACGGCATCACGTTGAAGAACGCCTTGAAGTTGATCTTGGATGAGTTGGACCTGGCTTACGTCGTCCGCAATGAAGTCTTGCTAGTCACATCCAAAGAAGAGGCGGCGAACTTTCTGGTGGCCAAGGTTTACCCTGTTTTTGACCTGGTCGTGAGGCGGCCGGAGGCTTCGTCGCGGCTGCCCGCCATTGATTTCGATTCGTTGATCCACAACATCATTGCCAACGTGGCGCCCACCACCTGGGACGAAGTGGGCGGTCCTTGTGCGATTCATGCCTTTACCAACGCTGGCGCGCTCGTGATTTTACAAACGCCGGAACGCCATGAACAAATTGCCGCTTTGCTGCGCGCCCTGCGCGAGGTGGCCGCGGCGTCGAAGTAGGACCCTACACCAGCGTCTCAATTTGCGACAACTGCCGGAGGAATTGCCGTTGGTTGTATGCCGCCCGACGTAGTTGCTAGAATTAAAATCGCGCTGGACGGCAATGTTCTTGCTAAGAGCCTATCCGAAAACCGGCAGGCAGGCGGAACGCCTACACCACAATGCCGGTTTTCGGATAGGCTCCTACGGCGAAGTGTGCGTGACGGTCTTCGCGCGATGGCAAGACTGGGTGCGGCTGTTACCAGACGAAGGAAGAGGCCTCAGGCCGCCGATGAGTGGCTCGGAACCGACTGAAGAGCTGGTCGATCGCTTACATCTGGATCAGCGTGCGCGCTGGTTAGGCGGCCAGCGCTTGGCTGCCGAGTGGTATCTCGATCGCTACCCCAGCCTACGCTCGCACGTCGACGGCCTGATCTCGCTGGTCTATGGCGAGTATTGCCTGCGCGAGGATCTGGCAGACGGTCCTGATCGGCAGGAGTACGTCGATCGCTTTCCAAGCATTGCGGGCGAGCTGGGGCGTCGCTTTGAAATTGGCCGCGCAAAGGATGGTTCCGCCGCCCCCAGGGTGACGGCGCCGGCCTTTCCGCGGCGGCTGAATTGGCCCGGCAAGAACAAGCCGCTGGTGTTGATCGACGACCGGCCCGACGCGGCGTTTCCCTCGGCTTCTGCGGCCGGGTTCGGTCCCTTGCGGCCCGGCTTCATCTTTTACTCACTGGCAGTCGATTCCGACGAGGACGAAAGCCGTTGCAGTGGCGTCGAAGCTTTTGTGCCACTCGAAGTTCTCGGCTGTGGCAGCACCGGACTGGTCTACCGTGCCCGTCGTCGGGGCGCCGACGAGGTCGTGGCCATCAAGTTCATTACTTTGGGGCCTTATGAGAACGCCGAGATCGCCCGCCTGGTCGCGGCGGTGCGCGCGGTGGCCGCGCTCGGGCTTGCCGGCCTGGTCGTCGTGAAGGACGTCGCTGCCTGGAATGGCCTTCCTTATATCGTGGAAGAACGTGTGGAAGGCCCGTCTTTGGAAGCCCGATTGCAGGGCGGCCCGTTGACGACAGTCCAAGCGGTCCGGCTGGCCGCGTCGCTGGCACAAACGCTGTCCGCGCTGCATCACGCAGGTCTGGTTCACGGAGATTTGAAGCCGAGCAACGTCATCTTCGACGAGCAGGGCGCTGTGCGAACGTGCGACGCGGCGATTGCCGCACACCTGCCCAAAGCGGCGAATTTCGGCTGCCTGTTGTTCGAATCTCAGGCGGCCAGCGCGGTGCCTGAACGGATCCGCCAGCTTGCCCGCGCCGTTCGGCGTCCGGCAGAGACGGCGCTGGTGCGCCATGACCGCGGGTACCTGATTGGCCATCCAAGCTGCCTGGCGCCCGAGTTGCTTTCGGGCCGGTCGTGCGAGCTTCGCCCCGCGACCGATATTTATGCCCTTGGGGCCGTCTGGTACGCGGCACTCACGGGCCAGCTTCCCTTGCGCGGTCGGACGTGGCAGACAACCTTGGAGCTGGCCCGGCAGCAAACGCCGCCTCTGGCTAGCAGCGTCAATGTTGCGGTTCCGCCGGAGATCGACGCACTCGTCATGTGCTGCTTGAGCAAGCAACCCGGCGCGCGGCCGTCTGCGTCGGAGGTCGCCAGGCAGACGGCGGCCTGGTTGGAACAGCGGCCCGCGGATGCGAGTGAAAAGTGGAAAGTGCAAAGTGAAAAGTGAA
Organism: Pirellulales bacterium; assembly: GCA_035694685.1. Taxonomy (GTDB): domain Bacteria; phylum Planctomycetota; class Planctomycetia; order Pirellulales; family JAICIG01; genus DASSFG01. Next base: position 1,146 of record DASSFG010000656.1, on the reverse strand, counting down.
AAGTGAAAAGTGGAAAGTGAATTCCTGGGTTTTCTGTCGTGCGTCTTTGTGCCTCAGTGTCTCTGTGGTTCCCTTCCCCTTTCGCACTCTCTTTGGTCCCCGTCTACCGTCTACCGCCCTACCTTTTCAGCGACATCCGTGTCGCATCGGCCCCGGAACTCGAATGAACCACAGAGGCACGCAGAAGAAAACGACAGAGAGTGACAGAAAGATTAATGACAGAAAAATGACGGGACGGAAGGAAGGGCTGGCCACCTAAGGCAGAGAACCACGAACGGGCGAATGACAGAATGAGCAGGCAAAACGGGGGAGCTGACCAACGCTATTGGCCACTGATCCACACTGATGAAACACGGATCATTCCTGTGCCCTATCGGTGTGCCATCTGTGTTTCATCCGTGGCTACGTTTCGTCGGTAATTTTTCTGTCTTCTAATTCTTCCGTCAGCGACCGAGCTATTGGCCACTGATCCACACTGATGAAACACGGATAATTCCTGTGCCCTATCGGTGTGCCATCTGTGTTTCATCCGTGGCTTACATACCGTCGGAAATTTTTCTGTCTTGTAATTTTTCGGTCACTGAATCTCTTCATTCGTGGAATGTGCTGATCGAAGTAGAATCTAACTGGGTCGGCCACCGAACTTCTCGCGCAGCTCGGGCGGGATTTTTGAAGGGATCTCTCGCTTTATTCGCTCGGCCCATTCATCCGATTTGCGGAATTCCTCCTCGATCTCCTCACGATGATCGTGATAGTAGGCGAGTGCCGCATGGACGTCCGCCAGGGTGATGGTGGGATATTGTTCCAGGATCTCCTTGGGCGACATGCCGTGCATCGCGTGCAGCACGACGATGTCTTGCACGCGGATGCGGTGGCCGGCGATGCACGGCCTTCCGCCGCACACGCCCGGCGTCTTGGTGATGTGTTGCGCGATCACGTTTTCCATTGTTGGAAGTGTTCAGGGTTCGGGGTTCAGGGTTCAGCGAATGATGAGAGATGAAGGATGAAGGCAGGCTCCGCTACCCGCTAACCACTGCCCACGATCCACTACCAGCCAATTATATCCGTCACCGGCGAGGCGTTCCACGTCGGCTTGCTCCTCGGGTTTTGCATTTTGCAATTTGCATTTTGCAATTTGCATTTTGC
>DASSFG010000655.1:0-3929 GCA_035694685.1 Pirellulales bacterium | reverse complement strand
GATCTGCCAGATCGTCGCCTCAAGCTGCTGCCGCAGCAATTCGGCATCGACCTGCCGGTCGCGCGTGAGCTTATTGCTCGGAATTTGCGACAGGCGCTCGAGGTACTTGCGGCAGAAGGCGACTTCGTTCCGTCGTTGCTCGTCGCTTACTTCGTCGACCTCGCCGTCAAAGCGATGGTCGCCCAACTGCGTGGCCGATACCGGGTGCAGGGCAGGAAACTCGTCGATGTATTGCTTCGACAACTCGTCGAAATCGCGATTCTTGTCGTTGGCGTCGCGGACGTTGGCGTCGGTCATCATGATCAAGTCATCAAAGTAGCTTTGTGCATCGGCCTTCGACCACAAGCCGACCATTCCAGCGCCGGGAAAGGTCGAGTCGTCGGCTTCCAGGTATTTTTTGCCATCGAAATAGCACTCAATGTGGCTGCCCTTCATCGTCACGCGCAGCGTATGCCAACCGGGCGAGGCTTTGACGTCGGCCGTCTTGAACATCGTGCGCTTGCCTTTCTCGACCTTATACAACCGGAGGTTGTCTTCCAGCGGATTGTGCCGGGCAATGTAATAGTTGTCTTTGTCGCGTGCGCGCCACACTAGTCCGCCACCGCGGTCGAGCTCGCCGGCCACGGCCTTCAGGCGCACCGAAAGGTCGACGTCACGCGCCGTCGTGCCTGTGGCCAGCAGCACGTTGAACACCTTATCATCGCTTTTCGCGCTTTGGGCCACGACCCGGTTCTCGCCATCGCGCGCCACCGCCCATTTGCCCGATTCGCTGTTGAATCCTGCCGGCAACTTACCAACTGCGGTGTCGTCGTAGTTCCAGACCGTCTTCGTTGGATCGGCGGCGAATGCGGCACTGGTCAAGGTGTAGATCACGATCGCAGCAAGCGTGTTTTTCATGTCCCCATGATACCGGCACAGGCGACGCTTTCCAGCCGTTTCACTGGCCGCCCAACGACTTGCCGCAATTGCACCGGGCGACCGGCGACTGGCTGTTGCTAGGAGAATGTGGCGGACCCGCTGCACCGACAGACGTGCCATGGGTGCCGGAAATCACCCGAATTTTCGTGGCGCCGGGCCGTTAGGTCGACTAATCTCGCGGACCCACGCCTTGAGAGCTTTTATCCAAGACGCAGCGCGCGATCTGATCGGAACTCGCAGATAAGGAAGGGCTATTCGTGAATTCCAAACAAGACTATCGGCTGAATTTGTGTCTGCAATACCTCAACACCATCGACGCCGCGGACTACGAAACGATTGCGGCGATTTGGGGACAGGCCGACGAAGATCCTGTCCTGGAGGAGACTCTTCTCGCGCTTGACGAGGAAATCGAGCACCAGCTCCTATAAAGCAGAAAAGTTCTGCCTGATTGCCGCACCGGATGCCCTGGCAGGGCTGCCGTGCGAGCCTCATGTGACAATCGGGGGGCGCCCGCGTCGCAGATCGCCAATCGGCTAAGGTGCAGTGCGCGCCCCTGTCGCCTTCCCTTTTACAACCGATGTATCAGGAAGGGTTCGACGGCTGGGCCGGTTCTCCGGCGGCCGCCGACACGCCAGCGAGAGGCGTTTCGCCATTAGCCATTCGCGGCAAGGGCTGGCCGATCCTTTTTTCCATGCGGACCAGCGACTCTTCGTTGAAAGCCGGCTGCTTGGCGTCCTCCCGTGCTTTGCGTTTGTCTGCGGCACGCTCTTTCCAGCGATCAAATTCGGCCAGGTAGTCATCCAACGTCAGTTCCATTGCAACACCTCAAACGGCGTGTGAATCTCAAATTTCGCCGGCCATCCGGCAAGTAGCGCGACGGCCCTGAATGCGTCGGCTTTAGATTGATTCGCGATGTGGCGGTAGTTCCAGCTCACCACCAATTCTATGCCATGAACGATCGCACAGGCAACGTGCAAACCATCGGCGCGCCGCCGCGACGGCAAAATCTTCTCTTGGATAAAACGATCCGCCAACAGTTCGGCGTCATTCGACAACGTTAGCACGGTTGGTCGAACGTCGGCAACTTGACTTCCAACGTCCATCTGAATCGGTTCGGGCGCCTCGTCGATTTCATCCAGGACGACGTTTGAGATGTAGGGAAGGAAATCGCCGCTGGCACAGCGCCGCAGAAATTCGAGCGTGGGTGTCCGCAAGGCCGGGTTTTGGCCTTTGACGGTCATTCCCCAGACACTTGTTTCAATGTAAACGGTCTTAGGTCGAACAGTCGCGCGTGCAATCATCGCTTTCAACATTTCACCATATTCGACCCCACCCGGCCCGCAGTGGACAAGAGGTATTCATGCTCCGTCACGCCTACCGCTTCGCAAACAACCTTCCGCCATAAACCCCGAGAGGTCGACGTCACGTGCCGTCGTGCCTGTGGCCAGCAGCACGTTGAACACCTTATCATCGCTTTTCGCGCTTTGGGCCGCGACCCGGTTCTCGCCATCGCGCGCCACGGCCCATTTGCCCGATTCGCTCTTGAATCCTGCCGGCAACTTACCTACTGCGGTGTCGTCGTAGTTCCAGACCTTCGTCGTTGGATCGGCGGCGAATGCGGCACTGGTCAAGGTGTAGATCACGATCGCAGCAAGCGTGTTTTTCATGTCCCCATGATACCGAGATAGGGTTGCTAACGACATGGAGGGTGGGACGAGCGACGCGAGTCCCACCTGCTCGGGCCGGCTATTTGGTGGGACTCGCTTCGCTCGTCCCACCCTACGGATATAGCCACCTCTGCCGGGCAAATCACTGTTAAGACACTATTTCTCCAGCTAAGCGCATAACCTCACCTTGGAGCGTCTGGTATGATGGCGGTATGGACGACAACCCATATCGAGCGCCGGATGGCGGTGCCCAGCCCGCCTCGGTTGAATCGATCCTGGCCCGCATCGACGCAGGCAGCGACCTGTCGCTCGACGAAACGGCCGCGGCGGTCGACGGCATCATGCTTGGCCAATGGACCGAGTGTCAGATCGCCGATTTTCTGCTTGGCCTCCGTAAAAAAAGTGAGACGGTCGAGGAGATCGCCGGGGCGGCCACCGCCATGCGCCGGCACATGACGCCCATCCGCACGCGCCGCACCGACGTCGTCGATACGTGCGGCACCGGCGGCAACGCCTCGGGCATCTTCAACGTCAGCACCTCGGCAGCGCTCGTTGCCGCAGCGGCCGGCGCCACAGTGGCCAAACACGGCAACCGCCGCGTGACCAGCAAGAGTGGTTCGGCCGACGTATTGACGGAGTTGGGCGTCAACGTACAGGCCGACATCAATTGCGTGAGCGGCTGCCTCGACGAGCTCGGCCTATGTTTCTGTTTCGCCCCGCTTTGCCACGCCGCCATGAAACACGTGGCGCCCGTTCGACAGCGATTGGCGGTGCCGACAATCTTTAACTTGCTCGGCCCGCTTACCAACCCCGCTTCGGCGCCTTATCAACTTCTGGGCGTGGGCCGCGACGAGCTGCGGCCCATGTTGGCCGCCGTGCTGGCACGGCTCGGCACGAAGCGGGCCGCGGTGGTTCATGGCAGCGATGGCTTAGGCGAGATCAGTATCGCGGCCGAGACGCGCGTGACCGAGGTCCGTGACGGCCGTCTGGCCGAAGTTACCTGGTCACCGGCCGATTTTGGCATTCAGGCTTCTTCGCTCAACGAGCTGCGGGTGGAAGGCCCTGCGGACAGCGCCGAGATGATTCGCAAAGTGCTAGCGGGCCATCGCGGTTCTCGCCGCGATATTGTAGTCGTCAACGCTGCCGCGGTGCTGTGGCTCGTCGGCAAAGCCGAGAGCCTGGCCTCCGCCGCTCAACTCGCCTGCCACGCCATCGACAGCCGCGCCGCCGCCAATTTGCTCGACAAGCTCGTTCAACGCACTCGCGCTCCGTCATTCGCCGATTGATGGATCGCGTTGACCCATCACAACACCACTGACAGAGCACTACGCTTTCTTTCGTGGA
>DASSFG010000654.1:0-16733 GCA_035694685.1 Pirellulales bacterium | reverse complement strand
GGGCATCGGCCGGCACGTTCACCGTCAACACGGCGTTGGCCGAGGGACGATAGTATCCGGCGCCGCTGTCCGACGGAGCCGGCGGAGCGCCGTCATCGGAAGGCGAACCCAAATCGCCGGGACCAGGCGGCAGGTTGCCATCGCCACGCATGTTGTCCGATGGATGGGCAGGCGGGGGCGAGCCGGGCTGATTGCCGTAGTCGTAGACGCCGGCGCCGCCACTGGTCACGACCGGACCGGTCACGACGACGCCGCCGCTGGAACCCCACGAACCTCCACTGGAACCCCACGAACCGCCGCTGGAACCCCACGAGCCGCCGCTCGATCCCCAGCTTCCATAGTAATAGCCCCCGCTCGAGCCACCGCTCGAACCCCAGCTACCATGGTGCCGATGGTGCCGGTGGTGCCCGCCGCTCGACCCGTAGTAATAGTAGCCGCCGCTCGAGCCACCGCTCGAACCCCAGCTACCGTAGCTGCCACCACTGGAACCGCCGCTGGAGCCATGACTGTGACCCCAAAAGGCGCTTACTTGCGACGCGTTGCCGACCAGCGCCGTGGTCAGGACAGCCGCTCCGAATGCAACTTTTCTTAGATTCCTCTGCAACATGGATGATCCTTGTCCCCGTGACGGTTAGGTAAACTGTGAGACGTACGCCTCTCAAAAACATACCAACAATAGCTTTGAATTCAAGTAAGATGGGTAAGATTTTATGAGTCGGTAGACTAGTGCGGAGACGGGCTTGCCGCGCTGTTGGCAATTCGGGGTGCAATCGCCTGAACATCGTAACTCGCGCAGTAGTATGGCTTTATGTCTTTTATTTGACAAATCCTCAATGGTGTGCCGACTGCTCTCGGCCCGCTCGAACCGTACGGCTACAATTCTCGCGGACGTGTTCGCAGGTACATCGCGTTCAGGCTCAATCCGCAACGAAAAGCGTCGCGCCGAGGTCGTTGTTGACGTGACCATAAAAACGATTTCTCTTCTGTTTCGCATCCCATGGTCGATCGTCGCGGCGAGCTGCGCGCTAGTGCTGCTCGGCTTGCTTGGCATTGCGCGCAGCGAAGAGCTCGCCGGCGCCGACGCTCGTCACTGCCGGTTGCAGCTTGCGTGGTCAATCGTGGCGGCCAGCGCGGCAATGCTTGTGATAGGGCCGGACTATCGAAGGTGGGTCCGTTGTAGTTACGGTCTGTTCGCAGCCGTCCTGGCGCTGCTCGTGGCGGTTTATTTTTTGCCAACCGTCCACGGCACACATCGTTGGATTCGTCTTGGCACGATCAGCGTTCAGCCCTCGGAGTTTGCCAAGGTGGCGTACGTGTTGGCATTGGCCCGCTGGCTCATGTACCGCGAGGCTGGCGAGGGTTTTCGCGGGTTGCTTGTTCCCTTGGGCCTTACGTTGTTGCCCCTCGTTCTTGTCTTGCGCGAGCCCGATTTGGGAACGGCAATGGTCTTTTTGCCCGTGCTCTTTGTGATGCTGTTTGCGGCGGGCGTGCGCGTGAACCAGCTTGCCGCCTTGTCGCTGTGCGGCGCGCTTTGTTTGCCCGTGCTGTGGACCCAGATGAGCCGCGAGCAGCGATCGCGCGTGACGGCACTGTTTGCCCAGAATTTGCCGCGCGAGTCTCCCACCGACGACGGCTATCATTTGCACCAGGCCAAGCAGCTCCTGGCATTGGGCGGTATCTGGGGCAGCTTGTGGGCGGGCGAAGCAAGCGACGACCCGGCGGCCTATCGGCTGCCCGAAGATCACACCGACTTCATTTTCATCGTATTGTGCGAACGGTTGGGATGGAGCGGAGCTGCCGCCGTGCTGGGGCTGATGGTCGTGATCTGTTGGCGCGGCCTCGTGGTGGCCGAGCGCACGCGCGAGCCGTTCGGGCGGCTGGCGGCCGTGGGGGTGGTGGCCCTGTTTGCAGTGCAAGCACTCATCAACACGGCGATGACGGTCGGCATCTTGCCGGTAACGGGCCTTTCACTGCCGCTCGTCAGCTACGGCGGCTCGGGCCTGGTGGCCCACGCCGTCGCCCTGGGCATCCTGTGCAACGTCGCTCTGCACCCGGGCTACGAAGTGGCCGGCGAACCCTTCCGCTATCGCCACATATCGTAACAGTGAGTCGCTGACGACATGTAGGGTGGGACGAGTGAAGCGAGTCCCACCTGTCCGGCCGGTTGTTGGTGGGACTCGCTTCGCTCGTCCCACCCTACGGATCGATGCCACTTCTGCCGCACAACTCACGGTTAAGACGCTACCGCAGTTCGCGGAGATTAGACAGGCAAGTCACTGCTCGTATAAAATAGGCGTTACATCCCGCCTGAACGGCGCTGCCGGTTGACCGTTCCCGCCTACTGACCGTTCTCACCACCTTCGAATGTTCGTGAAAGCCGCAAGCTCACCTTCTTCACTCGCCGCCTACCTGGCCGTTATTCTTGCATTGCGTGCAGCACCTCTCTGGGCCGACGAGGCGAAGACCGGGGAGCAGATTTACCAAGAAAGCTGCGTCCGCTGCCACGGACCGCATGGTGAAGGCGTCAAAGATGAATATGCAAAACCGCTTATCGGTGATCGTCCGCTCGACGACCTCACCAAAGTGATCGTCGAGACGATGCCGGAAGGCGAACCGGAAAAGTGCATGGGCGACGATGCCGCTAAAGTCGCGGCGTATATTTACGACGCGTTTTATTCCAAGGCCGCGCAGGCCCGCCTTCGTCCTCCGCGATTGGAATTGTCGCGGCTGACGGTCAGGCAATTTCGCGAGTCGGTGGCCGATCTGATCGGCGGTTTTCGCCAGGCCGGACAATGGGACGGCGAGCGCGGCCTGAAGGCCGAGTACTTTAACTCTAAGCATTTCAGGCACGAGAAACGCGTGCTCGAACGACGCGACGTGCGGGTCGATTTCCATTTTGGCGAGGCCAGCCCGCTGGCCGAGGAGATCGACCCGGCGGAGTTTTGTATCCGCTGGGAAGGCGCCGTGCTCGCGTTGGAGACTGGCGAGTACACCTTCAACGTAAAGACCGAAAACGGCGCCCGCCTGTGGGTGAATGACACATCGCATCCGCTTATCGACGCTTGGGTGCGTTCGGGCAGCGACGTCGATCACCGCGAGAGCATTCCGCTAGTCGGTGGCCGGCTCTACCCGCTGAAGCTCGAATTCTTCAAATCGAAAGACGACAAGACCACGAAGACCGCTTCGATCGCGCTAATGTGGCAGCCGCCCTCGCGCGTCGAGGAGATTATTCCCGAACAGCAACTCTCGCCGCAGCGATTTCCGCCAACGCTCGTCATCGAGACGGCTTTTCCGCCCGACGACCGCAGCACGGGTTACGAGCGGGGCAGTTCGATTTCGAAAGCCTGGGATCAGGCCGTCACGTACGCCGCCATCGAAGTGGCTGATTACATCGTCGATCATCTGGGCGAGTTGAGTAGTGCGGCCGACGACGCACCCGATCGTGCGGACCGCGTGCGAGACTTCTGCCGGCGGTTTGCAGAGCGGGCGTTTCGCCGGCCGCTCAGCGACGAGCAACGTTCCTTCTTCATCGACCTGCAGTTCGAAAGTCCCGGCCAGATTGAGGGAGCGGTCAAGCGGGTGATACTGCTGGTCTTGAAGTCGCCGCGTTTTCTGTACCGCGAGCTTGGCGCCGGCCGCGGCGACAACCACAGCGCGGCCGCGCGGCTTTCGTTTACGCTGTGGGACTCCCTGCCCGACAAGGAGCTAAGTGATGCTGCTGCACGCGGTGAGTTAGCCACGCGCGAACAGGCCGCAACGCAGGCGCAGCGCATGGTGGGCGACTTGCGAACCAAGGCCAAGCTGCACGACTTCTTTCGCCAGTGGCTCAAGGTCGATCAGGTGGACGAGCTGCGCAAGGACACGCAGTTGTTTCCCGAATTCAACGATGCGGTCGTATCGGACTTGCGGACTTCGCTCGATCTGTTTCTAAACGACGTGATTTGGAGCGAGCCGTCCGACTTCCGCCAGCTTTTTCTGGCCGACTACCTGTACTTGAACGGTCGTCTCTCGGCCCTGTACGGGGGCGGCCTGCCGGCGGAGGCCGATTTTCAAAAGGTGACGCTCGACGCCAATCAGCGTGCGGGCATCGTCAGCCACCCGTTCTTGATGGCGCGGTTTGCCTACCATGACGCGAGCTCGCCGATTCATCGCGGTGTGTTCGTGGTCCGCAGCCTGTTGGGCCGACAGCTCCGCCCACCGCCCGAGGCAGTAGCGCCGCTTAGTCCCGACCTGCACCCCGACATGACCACGCGCGAACGGGTGACGTTACAGACCAGCCCGGCCACTTGCGCCACGTGCCACAGCATTATCAATCCGCTTGGCTTCCCCTTGGAGCATTACGACGCCCTTGGCCGCTATCGCAGCGAGGAGAAAGGCCGCCCGATCGACGACGGCGGCGCCTATCAAACGCTCACGGGGCAAACGATCGAGGTACACGGTGCTCGCGAACTGGCCGCCTTCCTGGCGGCTAATGAAGAGACGCAGGCGGCTTTCGTCGAGCAATTGTTTCATTACCTGGTAAAGCAGCCCGTGAGGGCCTTCGGCGCCGATCGTGCCGAACAATTGCGACGAACGTTCGCGGAAAGTGGATTCAACGTTCGTCGTTTGCTGATCGAGATGGCCACCGTGTCGGCGATGGATGGCAAAGGCGACGAGGTTGCCGCCAAATGATGTCGGACGTGGCCGCCGTCGTTTTGTGCGGAGGCGAAAGCCGCCGGATGGGTCGCCCGAAAGCCTGGCTCGATTTCGGTCACGAAACGCTGTTGCAACGCGTCGTCCGGCTCGTCAGTGTGGTCGGCGGTCCGGTGGTCGTCGTCGCGGCGCCCGGGCAGGATCTCCCGCCACTGCCGCCGTCGGTACGTTTCGCACGCGATGCAGTTGCCCGGCGCGGTCCGCTCGAAGGTCTTCTGGCCGGGCTGAAGACACTATCGCGCGAATCGCGATTTGCTTACGTCACCGCCACGGACGTGCCCTTTTTGAACCCCACTTGGATCACGTTCCTCCGCGAGGTCGTCGGCGACGACGATCTTGCCATTGCACGACTCGACGGCCGCTATCACCCGCTGGCAGCGCTTTATCGAGTGAGCGCCGTACTGCCCGTGGTGGAGCGTCGGTTGGCAGCCGAGCAACTGCGCCTGCTCGACCTTATCGAATCGCTCAAGACGCGCGTGATTCACGATGCGGAGCTCGCCCGCGTCGATCCGGAGGGCCGGACATTGCAAAACTTAAACACCCCGGACGACTACGAACGCGCCTTGGCAGAAGCCGGCTTCAAAACGGCCTGAACGATCGCCGCCGTTCGTCGCGCGGGACAAAATGAGACGTTGTCCGTTTACGTAGGTCGGGCTTTCTAGCCTGACGCCGTCAGGCTGGAAAGCCTGACCTACGCCTCCGTATCGGCCGGGTGACGTAGAAAAACCTCGCGAGCGGCCTGAGCAATCTGGCGGCCGGCGCCTTCCAGACCGACCTTTTCCACGTTGATGACCAGGTCGTACAGGTGCATGTGGCGTACGTCGTGATGAAAATGTTGGGCTACGAAGTCACGGCGCTCGCGGTCGGTTTGCTCGACCCATTCGCGAGCTTGCCGAGCATCCATCCCCCGCATCCGCTGGACTTGTTCGATGCGGAACGGCTTGGGTGCAATGATGCGCACGACCAGCCCTTGATGGCGCGGCAAGAGGAAGTGCGCACCACGGCCGACGATCACCGCGTTTTCCTGGCGTAACGCCGCACGCAGCACCGCCGAGAGGCAAATCAGGTATTTTTCGTGGCTCACGGGCGCACGGTCGATCCAATGATTAAACAACTCCGCCACCCAACGCATGCCGGTTTCATCGATCAACTCGACGTCGGCGGTCGAGCACGAGGCGGCCTTGGCCACCAGGGCCAGCAGTTCGCGATCGAAGACACGCCAGCCAAGCTCTTCGCTGACTGCCCGGCCAATCTGCTCGCCGCCAGCCCCGGCCTCGCGGGAAATGGCGATAAAATGGCCACAGGCGGCCGGATTCCGGCAAGGTTGCGGACGTTGCTGGGCCTGTTGCCGCATCAACCAACTTTGAATTTGGTGCTCGACGAGCACGCTGGTTTCGCGTTGATGCCTGAGAGAGCTGGCGAGAGTGCTCATGACGGACTCCTGAAAGTTCAAGAACGTCAAAACGCGCGGCTGCCCATCATGTTATGCTATGCCTGTGCCCACACCGCGGCAAACTAGATGAAGGTATTTTCAGGTTTATGCCCGTCGACATCGCCCGTTATCACGGCTGGCAAGGCACCCTGGGGGGCCCCCGACGCGGCGTGCTGGCAATGGTCCGCGTGGGGCTGTTGCAGGTCTTCCGCCGTAAGTCGTATTGGGTGGTGCTGGGACTGGGGCTGCTGCAATTCCTGGCCTTTTGGTCGGTCATCTGGGCGGTCACCCAACTCAAGGAGCTTCCCAGCGAGGCCCGCAACGGCCTGTTGGAAGGTTTTGGCTTTAGCGCGGCTCCGCGCGGCGACAAAGAAAACGGTTACTCAATGTTCATCGAGCGGCAGAGCGTGGTGGTCATGATACTGCTTACCTTTACGGGCAGCCTGCTGGTGGGAGGCGACTTCCGCAACGGGGCGTTGTCGTTTTATCTCTCGCGACCCATCGACCGCCGTCACTACATTCTCGGCAAGTTGCTGACGGTGGCCCTGCTCGTTTCGCTGTTGACCACGATACCGGCCTTATTGTTGTTTGGCGAATACGGCATGTTCACCTCTTCGTTCGAGTATTGGCGCGAGCAGTGGCGAATACCCTTGGCGGTGCTGTTCTACGGCGGTGTTTTGGCCGCCGTGTTGAGCGTGTGGCTGGTGACCCTTTCGGCCTACTTGCAACGCATGGCGCCGATTGCCATTACTTGGGCGAGCCTGTTTGTCTTGCCCCGCATGCTTCGCGGGCAGATGCCGCAATCGAGCATCTACTGGAAGCTGATTGACCCCTGGCGCGACATGCACTTCGTAGGCCGCCTGGCCTTCGACCAATTCCGCAACGACGAAGAGCGGCGTTTCGCCTACTGGGCCGCCGGCCTCCTGGCGGCCGTCAGTGTTCTGGCTCTGGCCGCGCTGGTCCGCCGCGTGCGGGCCGTGGATATTGTGGAGTAACTTGGCGGGTTTTGACAGACAAAACGGCTGGCCGTTGGCCGCAACCAATCACCAGCCAGTTAGCTCGCCGCTAATGCAAAATGCAAAATGCAAAACGAAAAATGGCGCAAGCGGATGCGCCATCGTGCGGCGCCTCTATCGTGCCATTTTGCATTTTGCATTTTGCATTTTGCGTTTTGCATTTTGACTTGTTCCGCCGGGCTTGAGCAACTCCGCGGCATGAAATCTTCGCGGGGCGCAAAGAAATCAGGGCTTCGTAGTATGGAGGATGGGGTTTCCTGGCCCGTACCGCGCGTGGTGACGGCCTGGGAAGGCCATCCTCCGAAAACGTCGTTGTAACGGATTGGGCCGTTGCAGCGTCATAATACGGGAGGCGGGGACGGCGAGAGGAGCGGTGGATGACGCCGGGCGATTCAACGAGCCGACGCGAATGGGTGCTGGCGGTGCTTGACAGCTACGAGGGCCGCTTGCTGCGCTATGCGCAGCGGCTCACCCGCGGCGACGTGAATTCGGCCCGCGACGTGGTGCAGCACGCCTTTTTACAACTTTGCCGTCAGCCGCCCGGCGAGCTGAACGGCCGGCTAGGCTCGTGGCTTTACGCCGTTTGCCGGAACCGGGCCATCGACCTCAAGCGGCGCAGTTGCCGGTTGGAACCGTTTGTCTGCGGTGCTGAGGCAGAGGCGCCCGGCCGCGAGCTCGACCCGGCCGAGTTGCTGGAAACGCTCGATGCCGGCGACCTGGTGCGCCGTGCGATCGGCACGTTGCCCGAGCGGCAGCAGGAGGTGGTGAATCTCTGGTCGGAGGGATTTGCGTACCGCGAGATCAGCGAGATTACGGGGGCGACGGAAAACTACGTGCGTGTACTCGCACATCGAGCGCTGCAGACGTTGAGACAACACCCGTTGTTGCAGCGGCTGATTGCGGAAGAGGCCGACGCTACCAGTAAATGACGAATGACGGAATGACGACGGTGGAAATGACGAATGACGGAATGACGAATGACGAAAGAATGACGAAGCACGAATGACGAATGTAACGGCGCGGTATGGGACAGCGGCGCTGCGTGACAGCCGCGTGGCGGCGACCGAGGAAGGCCGCTCGTGGTCGATTTGAATAGCCGCGGAGCGGCGACAGAGTGTAGCCGTGGGCGCAAGCCCACGGTTCCCTCGACGCCAATAACGTAAAGCCGCGTAGCGGCGACAGAGGTCTGGAGCATCAACATGAATGACGATTTCCAATCCGATCAGAATTCCAATGAACCCCCGGCCGGTTCTTCGCTGAATGGTGAACTCCACGACGGGGCTACACTCATCACGGCCTATGCGCTGGGCGAATTGAACGAGGCCGAGCGCGCTCAAATAGAGGCCCGCCTGCATGAATCGCCGGATGAACTCCAAGCGGTCGAAGAGCTCTCCCGGCTTGGCAAGTTGCTGCGCAAAGTCGTGGCCGACTCGCCGCTGCTGGACTGCTCATCTGGGTTGCGCGAGGCGGTGCTGGACGATTTGGCCCATCCGCCGGCCGAGCCGCCGTTGCGCTTGCCCGAGCGGTTCCCGCGCCGAGCCACCTGGCTGCGGCTGAGCCTTGCTGCGTCGTTGGCTGTCATGTGCGGCACGCTCGTCGCTCTGACGAAAACGAAGTCTAGCGACCGCATGGTTGCGCAGAGCGAATTGGCGACGTTGCATAGCGGCGTGGTCGCTGAAGGAATCGACGAAGTCACCGACCTCTCGACCGACCCAGTGATGACCCATCCAGTGCAAGAGCCATCGCGGTCATACTTCTCCGCGTACTCTACGTCAGGCAAATCTCTTGGAGATACGAGCGGAATCGGGGACGGGGAGACGAGGCCCTCGGATGAGTCTCCCGCCGCGGTGGATTACTTTGCCGTCGATGGCCCATTGTCCGGTCGCGATATTCAGCAACTCGTCGGTGATAAACCGGACGGCGGTGTTCAAGGGAGAGAAATGGCGGCGGAAGGCGAACGTCGCGAAATCGCGCCCTCTCAGTTCGGCTTCGGAGGTGGACAGCGACCTAATTATGGTGCGGGCATGAAAGGTGGGGAGGGCCAGGCGAACGGCGGTATGGGCGGCGGGATGATGCCAGGTGGACTCAGCCCACGGCCGGCACGCGAGTCGCATTTGGGCGGAAGAATGCCGAAGCAACGGGCTCTGTCCGCCGCGAACGATCCGAGCGGTGGCAGCGATTCCTACGAAGAGCGTGCCTTAAGAGGCGGGCTGCTGGTTGGCGGGCGCGGTCGGCCAGAGGCAAGCCCGGTCACCTCGAACCATACCGATCTCGGACGCCATGGCGATGGCGCGCAAGCTAACGGTGCTGGAGAACGCGACGCGCGGCCCGACCTGGCCGCCGCCAGGGCACGCTACGAGTATCAAAAAAAGCAATATGCGGAGCTTCGAGAACTCGACCGCCAACGCGGAAGTTCTGGAAGTCAGATTAGAGAGGCAAAGGCGCAGGTTGATCTGGCCAAGGACGCATTAGATGCCGCCACCGTCGCAGCGGACAACGGCGGGCAACGGGCCGATCAAGCAGGGCAAGCACTCGGTGAGGCCAAGAAAGAAGACAAGCTTTTATACACTTGGCATGTCGAGGGGCTCGCGATAACGGAATCGCAACCGAGGAACGGCACCGCCTACTTTTACGTGCCAAACACCGAATCCTACGCTCCCCTCATCGAAAACCCCTTCCACAAGCCGACCGAATATCCACTCTCGACGTTTTCCGTCGATGTCGATACGGCGTCGTATACCAACGTGCGAAGGTTCTTGACTTCGCGGGCTATGCCGCCGCCCGATGCGGTGCGCGTCGAGGAGCTGATCAACTATTTTCAGTTTAGCTACCCACAGCCCGACGGCGATGTGCCGTTCTCGATTACGACCGACATGGCGGATTGCCCGTGGAATGCCGAGCACCGCTTGCTGCGTATCGGCTTGAAAGGCCGCGACCTGCCGGCCGACGAACGGCCCGCCAGCAACCTGGTGTTTCTGCTCGACGTGTCGGGCTCGATGGAAGCGGCCAATAAGCTGCCGCTAGTGAAAGAGGCCATGTACCTCTTGACCGATAGGCTTACCGAGAACGACCGCGTGGCCATCGTCGTCTATGCCGGCAACTCGGGCCTCGTGCTTCCGCCCACCAACGGCACGAACAAGGCCGCCATTCGCAACGCCATCGCTCAGCTCGTCGCCAGCGGCTCGACCAACGGCGGGCAAGGCCTGCAAATGGCTTACGACACGGCCCAATCGCAGTTCATCAAGGGCGGCACGAACCGCGTCATTCTGGCCACCGACGGCGACTTCAACGTCGGCATCGTCGACCAGAACGACCTGGTGAAGCTCATCGAAGAGAAGGCCAAGAGCGGCGTCTTTCTCAGCGCCCTTGGCTTCGGCGTCGGCAATCTCAAAGACGGCACGCTCGAAAAGCTGGCCGACAAAGGCAATGGCAACTACGCCTACGTCGACACTCTGGGCGAAGCCCGGCGCGTCCTGGTCGAGCAGCTTTCGGGCACGCTGGTGACGATTGCCAAAGACGTCAAGCTGCAGATCGAGTTCAACCCGGCCCAGGCTGCCGAATATCGCCTGATCGGCTACGAGAACCGCGCCCTGCCGCCACAGGATTTTAGCGACGACCGCAAAGATGCCGGCGAGATCGGCGCCGGACATACGGTGACGGCCCTGTATGAGATCGTGCCGGCGGCCCAGGCGGCGGCGACCGGCGTAGAGCCGCTCAAGTATCAGCGCTCAGAGCAACTCACCCCGGCGGCAAATTCTCATGAGGTGGCCACGATCAAGCTGCGCTACAAATCGCCGGAGGCCGACGAGAGCCGGCTCATCGAACGGGTGGTGACCGACCATCGGCCGCAGCAGCCGACCGCCAGCGCCGATTTCAGTTTCGCCGCCGCGGTGGCGGAGTTTGGCCTGCTGTTGCGAGAGTCGCCCTATCGCGGCGCCGCCAGCTACAAAGCGGTGCTCGAGCTGGCCGAGCAGGGTCTGCCGAACGACTCCAACGGTTATCGTTCCGAGTTTATCGGGCTCGTGCGGCAGGCGCAAGAGATCTCGGACAAAGAATAAAGCGAGCCGCCTCCCTTTGGAGTGCGGCGATTTATCGCCGCTTTGGCTTACGGCGGAGCCGCTTTCTTTTGGCGCCTCGGCAGGCGACCAACCGGCACGTCGAAAGAAAGGTCGCTCCGCGACTGATGAAAGCGGCGATAAATCGCCGCACTCCAAAGGCGGCAAGCCTCGTCAGGGAACTTCTCGCGGGTATAATCCGCGGAGTAGAAATCGATTCCTTGCACAGATAACCGGCACGAGGCCGCGAATGATTGTTGGTGTCGTCAAAGAAAGCTTTCCGGGTGAGCGTCGCGTCGCGCTCGTGCCTTCCTCCGTCGCTACGCTCACCAAGCTCAACTGTGAAGTGTTGCTCGAGCCGGGAGCAGGGGCGGACGCAGGTTTCAACGATGCAGCCTTTACCGACGCGGGCGCACGCATCGCCGCCAGCCGCACGGAAGTATTCGGCAGTGCCGGCGCCATTCTGCAGGTGCGCACGTTGGGCGCCAACCTCGCAGCCGGCGTCACTGACTTGGAGTTGATTCGTCAGGGGCAAGTGCTGATCGGGTTCGCCGATCCCCTCACGGCAGGCTCGGCCGCCCAGCAGATTGCCGCCCGGGGGGGCACACTCTTCGCCATGGAGCTGATTCCCCGGATCACCCGCGCGCAGAGCATGGACGCACTTTCATCGATGGCTTCGATCGCCGGTTACAAGGCGGTGCTCATCGCGGCCACGACGCTCGGCAAACTCTTGCCCATGATGATGACCGCCGCGGGCACCATCTCGCCCTCGAAGGTCTTCGTGATGGGGGCGGGCGTGGCCGGCTTGCAGGCCATCGCCACGGCCCGGCGGCTGGGCGCGGTCGTTGAGGCTTACGACGTGCGGCCCGTCGTCAAAGAACAAGTGCAGAGCCTCGGCGCCCGCTTTTTGGAGCTGCCGCTGCAAACGGCCGAGGCCCAAGACCAGGGCGGCTATGCAAAAGAGCTGGACGAAAGCGTCTACGCCAAACAGCGCGAGTTAATGCTCAAAGCGGTGGCGGCCAGCGACGCGGTCATTACGACGGCGGCGATCCCCGGCCGTAAATCGCCGGTGCTCGTCACGGCAGACATGGTGCGGGCCATGGCGCCCGGCTCCGTGATCGTCGACCTGGCAGCCGAGCGCGGGGGCAACTGCGAGCTGACTCGCCCGGATGAGACCGTCGTCGAGAACGGCGTGACGATCCTTGGCCCCACGAACCTTCCTTCGACGGTGCCGCTGCACGCCAGCCAGATGTATTCACGCAACGTCGCCACGTTTCTCGCCCACCTGCTCAAAGACGGCGAATGGAACCTCGATCTCACCGATCAGATCGTTCGCGAGACGCTCGTCACCCGCGACGGGCAAGTCGTGCAGGCGCGCGTGCGAGAGGTGCTTGGAATCCCCTAAGCAGACACGCGGAAGAAAGCATGCTCTGAGAGTGGTGGCTGGGGCAGAGCTTGGCCTGCTGAATCCTAAAAGACCGACTTGGCATTGTGGCCAAGCGATGCCCCGGAGCACCGCCAGCCTTTGGAGTGCGGCGATTTATCGCCGCTTTTGTCGGTCGCGGAGCGACCTTTCTTTCGTCGTGCCGGTTGTTGGTCGCCGGCCGACGCATCAAAAGAAAGCGGCTCCGCCGCAAGTCAATGCGGCGATAAATCGCCGCACTCCAAAGGGCTGCGACCCCCTTCTGTGCGGTGGGCCATTGGTCGCGGCGTCATGCGTTACGACTTGTGTAGAACAACGAGAGCATCGCCGCGTCATAACCGCTACTCCTGATATTGGTCGCTGACCGCTAGGAGCTTTGCCAGCGACAATTCGAAGCCGGGCAAGAGCGGCGTGCGGTACGTCTCGGCCTCTTGGACGAGCCGCTTGACCCAACGGGCACCGCGTCGATGGTAAACCGTCAGCAGGCGGCGGAAGCGGTCGACGATCCAATACTCACGCACGCCTATATCACGGTACTCGTTCTTCTTTTCCTCGTAGTCGCGCCGCCGGTCGGCCGAGCGCGACGAGGGAAACTCGACCACGATCGTGGGCGCGTCGCGACGTGCGGCCGGACCACGGCTTCGAGGACGCCGTCCCAACCCGGCCCAAATCACGCGATCGCAACGGCGGTTTTGGCCAATGGTCCGTACATTCTGCTCGGGCAGCGTCAGGTCGAGGGCCTTGCCGTGCGGGTGTAATTCTTGATAGTTCCGCAACCAGTGGCCCAGCGCCTCATTGGCGTCGCGCTCTTCTTCAAGTGGAGGCGGGGTCACGACCAGAACTCCATGAATCAACTCGTACCGGTAGCCCAGTTCGAAGTCGGCATCGTCGAACTCGTCCAACGTCATAATCGCTCCGGCGTCTCTGGGGCCATAGGGCGCCGTCTGCTTGGCGGTGATCGTCGACATGCATTGGCCTCCGGAACGTGTTGAGCCCGCATTCTAGGCCGCGGCCAAGACGAAGACCAGTCGCGGCCGAATCGGGTGATCGCCAATATCGTCTACCAGCCAAGCGGGTATTCGTTCACTTTGCACCGTAGCTTTTTGCCGACGGCGCGTGAACCGGCTAAATTGGCAGCATGTCGCGACAGACTAGTTTTCGTCTCGTGTGCCGTACAACGACGCTGCTCCTGGCTTTCGGGATCAGCAGTTCAATTATTGTTGCTGAGCTTGGGGGCGTTCCGCATCTTTATGGTTGGCCGCTATTGGTGGTCCGTCCAGAGGGATACTACCACCCACATGCTTGGGTGTGGGCCGCGCGAGTCCTGGCTACCGTTTCCGCCGCCGGGCACCGTTGGTGGCGGGCTTGACCTCGATCCCAGTCACCAATAACAGGTCAAGATGGTCCGCGGTGCTGTCGGCTTGAAAAACAACGATCGTTCTCCCGTTGGGGGCGGAAGCCATGAACTCGCGGCCGTTCACCGGGATCTCCCGTCCATCCGCCACATGGAGAACGAACGGCTGAAAGGGCTGAGCATTGTAAAACTTTTGGACTTGTTCGATGGTCATGAGCGATACGTGACGGTTTATGGTCCTGCGGCAAGCGGTAACTGGATACTCAATCATCGTAGGCCGCAGTGTTGCGCGCAGCAAGGTTTTTCTAGCCTTCTCCAAAGTACTCCGGGCAAGACAACCCATGGCCCCAGTAAGCGGAGGCCGAATCAAACCACGGCCGCCTTCACGCAATGAATGGGCGGCAGCGAGTTGGCGACGCACTCGAAGGAATCGCCGCCGTCGCGGCCGCGCCAAAGCTGGCCCGTCGTGGTGCCGAACCAAACCGACGGACGGCGGCCGTCGTCCAAATCCATGCCGTCGCGCAAAATCGTGAACCAAGCTTCTTTCTTTGGTAGCCCATCGCTCAGCCGTTGCCATTTTTGCCCGGCGCTATCGCTACGCCACACCGCGGGCCTGGCCTGCGGACAAGTGCGCGTGGCCGGCTCCAGTGGCGCCACATACACCGTATCGGCATCGTGCGGGTGAACGGCGATCGGGAAACCGAAGTCGCTCGGCAATCCCTTGGCAATGCTCTGCCAGCTCTTGCCGCCGTCGTCGCTGCGCAGCACGCCCAGGTTGGCGATTTCCGGAAAGCCGCCGTGGTTCTGCATGTACAGGCGATCTGGCTTGTCAGGGTGGCCCGCAATCTTGTGAACGCATTGGCCGAATTCCGGAAAAGGATCGGGGCGGAACCCGGCCCCGACACCGGTGTTCTCCGCAGCAAAGCTCTTCTCGCCGTCGCGGCTGGCGTAATGGCCGCCGGTGGAAATGCCGAGGTGCAAGGCGTCGCCGTGGTGCAGGATGGTGTGGAGGCAAAGCCCGCCGTTGCCGGGCTGCCATTGTCGGGCATGCGGATGATCGGTAATGCCCGGAACCTTCTCCCACGTATCGCCCCCGTCGTCGCTGCGGAACAAGGCCGCCGGCTCAACGCCGCAGAGCAGGTCGTTGCGGTCACCACCCGGCGCCAGCGACCAGACGTTCTTCAGCGTGCGACCATCGTCGGCGGCAAAGGCCGGCGCCGACTTCGTGGGCTTGAATTTCTTGCCCAGGTCTTTGCTGACCTGGATGAACGTGCCGAACCAGGGCGAGCTGGGCACGGCCATTACTTTGGGCGTTTTCGAGCGGCGGTCGATGAGGGCCGTATTCAGCGGCATGCCAGGAAAGAATGGACCGCGTAGCTCCAGCCGGCGGGCCGACGGGCTTCCCTCTAGCACAAACAGGCCCTTCTTAGTTCCGACGGCGACAACGATACGATCTGCCATAGATCAGCCTCCTGAGACGGCGGGCAAGATGAATACCGAGTCGACCGCCGTCAATGGGGTGTCGAGCCCGGCCCGTGTGCGGATATGGTCGTCGTTGACAAAGACATTGATGTGCGGCCGAGGCTCACCCCGTTCGTCGCAAAGCCGCACGTGTACCTGCGGATACTTTCGGGCAAGCTCGGCCAGCAATTCGCGTATGCTCCCGCCCTCGAGGCAAATCTGACGTTCGTCGCGGCACAGGGGCCGTAGCGCCAGGGGAATCGTCACGGGGATCTTGGGAACGGCGATCTTGGGGACGGCGATCTTGGGCAAAGCGGCGTTCATCGTCCCGAAACATATCCTATAGGCCGCAAAACTGGCAAGTCCCACAATTCGCTTGTTAGTGTTCTATTAGCGAGTTGATCGTGCCTGGAAGCCCGAAGCGTTAGCGAGCGAAGGGCTTGTGTTTCCCTCGGTAACGATTCGGCCTTCCATCTCGCCCCTTGTCTACCAACTCAACCTTAGGACACTACCAATTCTATCCGCCGCACGCAAAGTGTCTGTGAGGTAGACTTCCCTGAAACTACCTTCAGAGGAGACAACCCATGCTGGAAGTTCTCGAGATCCCACCCGACCAGGAGTTCATCGAACGCCGTAACCGCGAACAACCGCTCGGCGCCCCCGGCCGCGAGCGGCGGCAGTTCGCCGATAGCTACGATGGACTGTCGCCGCCGGCCCAGGAGCTGGCGCTGGCCATCGACTCCTACAAGCTGGCCCACCGGCGTCGCTTCATTACCTACGAGGAAATGCTCGGCGTCGTTACGTCGCTGGGCTACCACAAGTAGTCATTCGTTATCCAGGCCCAGCAGCGAGCGTTTTTGCTCCGCGTGCTTGGCGTATTCGGCGCTGGCCCACACAGCGGGCATGACGGCCTGCAAGGAGGCGCCCTTGCCCGAGTATTGCCCGTAAATCACAAGCATGCCGACGTGCTCGTAGCCCACGCCGCATTGCAAAAGCAGATTGCGTTGCAAGAGCGCGTTTTCGATGGTCAGGGCGGAGCTCAAGTTCTGAATCGGCGGCTTGTCGCCCGAGAGCCAAAAATAGTCTTCATCGGCCAGGGCATTGTAACTCTCGACGATTTCGAAGCGCGGTTCAAACTGCCAGGGCGACCCTTGCACTTCGGTCCCTTGTACTGCGGCCCCTTGCACTGCGGCCCCTTGCACTGCGGCAGAGTCGCCCCAATTGACAATCGGCGCGTAGGGCGCTAAGTACGGCGGCGCGTAGCCGACCGGCTGGATGCGCAGCATTGCAAGCGGTCCGA
>DASSFG010000653.1:0-2474 GCA_035694685.1 Pirellulales bacterium | reverse complement strand
AAGAGCGTCAAGGAAGGCAACGGCACGCTGCTCGACCACACGCTGGCGGCTTGGGCGACGACCAACGGAGCGGGCGGGCACGCCCGAGACAACCTGCCGCTCATTCTGTGCGGCGGGGCCGGGCTAGGAATCAAGCACCAGGGCCATCTTCTTAAGAAGGATGTGATGATCGGCAATGTCTGGCAAACCGTGGTCGACCGTATCGGCATGCCCCTCCCCAAGGATTTCCAGGGCGGCCAGGCCAACGGCGTGATTTCCGAGCTGCTCTAGTTGCCTTACGGGGTGAAGTGTGCGTCCTGTAGCTATTGAACAGCGGCCGGATCCGTTCATCTTGATTGCGAGCAACTTTGAACCGACAAAGCTAACTTCAGATTTTTCGGAACGAATTGGCGGCGCTCGGCGTCTCACTTGTGGAGTATCACGCCGTACTAGTGCGGCCAACCCGTAAGACCCAGCCAGAGGAGGCATGCGTCATGTTTCGCCGTCCCGTCCGCCCGTTGTCCGTCGTTTTTTCCGCCGCTTTCGGGGGCTTGCTCGCCAGCGTGTTGACCGCGCCTGCCTTGGCCCAGGGACTGCTGATCAACATTGAACCGACGCAGCACGTGCGGCTGCCCAGGCCGCACATCATTGTCACCGCGACGCCCACACCGCCGCAATCGAGCTACAAAATTCACGAGATCGACGTTCACGTGCGGCTGCAAGAGCAGATCGCCCGGGTGCAGGTCACACAGTCATTCGTGAATACGGGCAGCGTCCAAATGGAAGTCTGCTTTGTATTCCCGCTGCCCTACGACGGGGCCGTCGACCAGCTTACGCTGCTCGTGGACGGCAAAGAGTTTCCCGCCCGGCTGTTGCCCAAAGACGAGGCCCGCCAGGCCTATGAGGCCATCGTCCGCAAGAACCGCGATCCGGCCCTGCTCGAATGGCTGGGCACGGGCATGTTTCAAACCAGCGTGTTCCCCGTGCCGCCGGGCGCCGAGCGAAAAGTCACGCTCCGCTACTCGCAGCTTTGCCGCAAAGACCACGGCCTGACCGACTTTTTGTTTCCTCTATCGACGGCCAAATACACGTCGCACCCCGTCGAGCGTTTGAAGATCGAGGTGGCCATCGAAACCAAGGGCGAGATCAAGAACGTATACAGCCCCACGCATGCGATCGAGCTGAAGCGCGACGCCCACAATGCCACCGTCAGCTACAAGAGCCAGAACGAGATTCCTACTTCCGACTTCCGGCTACTTTACGACGCCGACAGCGGAAAACTCGGCACGAGCGTGCTTAGCTATCGTCCGCAAGCGAGTGACGACGGTTACTTTCTGCTGCTCACCACGCCAGCCATTGAACGCGGCGGCGAGCAGCCCAAGAAGACCGTTGTGTTCGTCGTCGACCGTTCGGGCAGCATGAGCGGGGCCAAAATCGATCAGGCGAGAGCGGCCCTCAAATTCGTACTCAACAACCTGCGCGAGGGCGACCTGTTCAACATCGTCGCCTATGACAGCGCGGTGGAGTCGTTCCGGCCCGAACTGCAAAGGTTCAACGACGAAACTCGGAAGGCCGCGCTCGGCTTTGTCGAAGGAATTTATGCCGGCGGCAGCACCAACATCGACGGCGCCTTGTCGACCGCCTTGGCCCAATTGGCCGACAGCTCGCGGCCCAGTTACGTGCTGTTTTTGACCGACGGCTTGCCGACGACCGGTGAGGTGAACGAGCAGAAAATCGTGGCCAACTCGCAGGCAAACAACCGCGTGCGTGCCCGCGTGGTGGCCTTTGGCGTGGGCTACGACGTCAACAGCCGACTGATTGACAAGCTGGTGCGTCAGAACCACGGACAAAGCGAATACGTGCGTCCTAATGAGAACATCGAAGAACGCGTCAGCCGGCTCTACCAGAAAATCGAATCGCCGGTGATGACCGACGTGGCCATCAAGTTCTCGGTCGACGCCTTGCCCACCGAGGCGGGCGAGGCAGTGAACCGCCGTTACCCGAAAGAAGTGGTCGATCTATTTGCCGGCGAGCAGCTCGTGCTGGTCGGCCGATACAAGAAGCCGGGCACGGCCAAAGTGACGATCACCGGCAAGGTGGGCGATCGGCAGCAGAGTTTCGACTTTCCAGCGGAGCTGGCGGCCGAGAGCAAAGACGAAAGCTTCGCGTTCGTGGAAAAACTCTGGGCCGTGCGCCGCGTGGGCGAGATCATCGACGAGCTCGACCTGAAGGGGAAGAACGACGAATTGATCAAGGAACTGGTAACGCTTTCGACGCGCCACGGCATCCTGACTCCTTACACTTCGTTTCTCGCGGACGAGACGGTTTCATTGAATGCCGTTACGTCGAACGCCGCCACGGCGCGGGAGCGGCTGAGCCTGTTGGATGCGACCCAGGGCGCCGGCGCGTTCGGCCAGCGAGGCTTCAAGGGCGAGCTGCAAAAGGCCAACTCCGCCAACGAACCGGCCGCGCGGCTAGCGAGGCAGGGTGAGCGG
>DASSFG010000652.1:0-12122 GCA_035694685.1 Pirellulales bacterium | reverse complement strand
AAGTGTTCGTATCGAACGGCACGGCTTGGGGCGTTTCTAACATGCGTTGCCCTTTGTAAGCCCAAGGCGTCTTAAGCGCGTTCCATTCACAGAAATCGATTTCTGCCCATCCGTTCCTTTGGATCCAGGCCCTATAAGAGCTCCGGAAGACAGCCCCACACATCGACCTCACGCGCGAAATGGATGCTCGGCTCGCGGTCGGCGGGTGCAAAACGGTTCGCCTCGAACATCGTATTCTCTCGCAGTTCAGCCTCCGCGATTTGTAGCGGCCAGGCGGGGTGCCTAATCGCCATTCGATAGATCGTTCCGCGCCGTGTGACGTTATACAGGCAATACCGCTCCGCGAACCAGTAATCGAAATTTCCTGGCCGCGCGAGATACGGCTCGCCGAGCGGCCGGTAGCTCGCCGCAAAGCGTCCCGCCGGGCCGGCGCCGCTTCGGTGGCTTTGCCAATCGATCCCACTTGCCGCTGTTGCGATCCGCGCGCGTGCGTAATGGTACGGAAGGTTCAATAGCTTTCGCGCCGCTTGAACAGCCAACCATTGCATCGCATCGAGGCTAAAGAACCAGATGCCTGGAATGCCTTCGGCGATGACATACGTGCGGACATTCAGTTCCGGGAATGTCGAAATGCCGAACAGCGGCGGCGCGAACGCGGGCCGGACCAGCGTCATGCGAAACGGCGTGACGCCGATCCACGCTCGGCCGTCGAAGGTGTCGAGTGCCACGTGGTTTGGCAACCTGCCGGCGATCGACGCCGGCTCGACCGGCCAATGAAAAAAAGCGAGATCCTGCCAGCGGATGTGCAAGGCTGGTAGCCGCATGACTCTGGAAAACCGTGTGTTGGTCGACAGCGGTGCTGTGCGCCGACCATCGCTTGCGGTCGCTACAGCCGCAGGCTGGTTCATGTCTCGCTCCTCAGTGGCAGTCAATTCAGTATCCGACGGATCGCCGTGCCTCGCCTGTTCCGTCGTCTGCAATCGGCGTTCCGCCGCGGCGCGCGGCTCACGGCCCTTTTCTGTCGCCGGAGATTTATGTACCCGTGCCGCTGGAAGCAACTCACCAGCCCACTTGGGAAACCATGCCCACTTACTGGAGCGATTCTCTCGAGGCCCAGTGCCCGAAGCAACCGCTGACCGCGGCACGTCTCAACCCATCCTGGGCGGTCCTAGAAGTTCTTGATCGCCTGAAAGATCGGTTGCGTAGTGAATGGCTTGGGACGGACGACGGGAACCTCCACTCCGGCCAGCAAGTACCACTCCTTGCCAATCCCGAAGCGAAAGCCCGGCGTCAGACTGACGTAGGTCGGATTGCCGGGTTTGAACGGCGCGTGCAGGTTCGCGGAGAGATAGTAGACGAAGTTCGGGATAAAGCGAGCGTCTTGGGAGGTTATGTAGTTTCCGATCGCCAGCCGCGCGTCGAACGACGTGAAGGCGCTGGGGGATGCGTTAAATCCAGTGTATGGCGCCATGTCTAAAATCGTCTGCCGCGAGGGCGTGTTGTTGGTGGGAACCGTCACGCCCAGTCCGCCGCGCACCACCCAACCCTTAAAGGGGTTCGTCCAGAACTCGATGTCCGGCGATAGGCTGGCGGCGCCGTTGCCGTTCTGAATGTTGCCGGTTGGCAGCCGCACGTATAAGTTGCTGGTGACCGTATAGCGGCGGTTTTCCGCCAGCAGAAAGCGCGGCGCCACGGTCAAGTCGCCAACGTTGGTGTAGGTACGATTCGAGTTGGGTGCCAAGAGGTCGGGAGACGAGTTGACGAACGGCAAGAACCAGCCGACCTCGAAGCGCCGGCTGAAGGGGGTGAAGAGAAAGTAATTGCCGTTGTACGCGTCGGCATTGCCCGACACCTGCCGCTGATAGCCGAACGACAGAACAAACAGCCGATAAAAGGCGCCGTCGGCGTTGTTGATCCAGGTTTGTCTGGGAGCGATCTGTTCTTCGCCGCTGGGGGCGGGCGCATACTGCTCGTTCCAACCTTCGCGGAAAAAGTCGCGCAGCGACAGCGGACGCCACAGTTCAGGCCGCAATTCGCCCAGTAGCGATTGAGCAATCACCCGGCCCAACGGCTGGGGCGCCGGTGTAGAGAAAACGTCGTTCGAGCTGACGTCGGCAGCTTCGAAGGACGGGCGTTCCGGCGGCGCGGCTTGCTGGGCCAGCACAGCGTGACTGAGCGGGGCAATATGGGGCATGAGAGCGACGATGACAGCGATAAGGCAACTGTGGCGCATAAAAAAACCCCGCTGTGGGCGGGGCTTTTGCGCAGACCCTACCACAGCGATAAACCGCGGTAGGAGTCATCAGCCGTTCAAAGGGCGGTTTCGTGGGGGACTCCACCCCTTCGATTGCTCTCTTTGGGCATCATCGGCAGGAATGGCACATTACTACAGCTCGATTGCGAATCGTAGAAATTGGCGTTTCCGCTGACAGGTGGGGGTTCGTGGCTTTGACGAAGCTGCTTGCGACGAGCCCGCAGCACCGCGTGTATAATGGGTCGGGGTATTCGTCGTTCCACCGAGGCTGAAGATGACAATTCACGATTGGACGCGCGTTGATGCTGGCATCTTTCATCATTTTCACCAGAATTGGGTCCCGGAAATCTCGCGTTCGTTGAACGCCGGCCGACTGCCTCCCGACTATTACGCGCTTGTCGAGCAAGTATCCGGAGGACGTTGGCCCGATGTACTTACGTTGCAAGCGCCGCCTCGTCGCTCAACGCTGCCTGAGCCGAGGGGCGGGCTGATGCTCGACGATGCCCCTCCGCAAGTTCAGTTTCGCCAGAAGGCCGAGGGCGATCTATATGCCGCCAAAGCCAGTGCCGTCGTAATTCGACACGTCAGCGGGCACGAAGTAGTCGCAATCGTCGAAGTTGTTTCACCGGGGAATAAGAGCAGCCGAAGCCGCCTGGACGAGTTCGTCGGCAAAGCGGTCGAGATATTGCGCGCAGGCATTCACTTGCTCATCGTCGATCTGTTTCCGCCGGGGCCCAGGGATCCGGAGGGCATCCACAAGGCAATCTGGGATGAATTCATCGAGAACGACTTTGCCTTGCCAGCCGGAAAGCCGTTGACATTGGCAGCTTATGCCGCGGGCGACTACCCCGAAGCGTTTGTTGAACCGCTCGCCGTCGGTGATCGCTTACCGGACATGCCACTTTTCCTGTCGTCGGAGATTTATGTACCCGTGCCGCTGGAAGCGACTTACCAGCCCGCCTGGGAAGCCATGCCCACTTACTGGCGCGAATTTCTCGAGGCCTAGTGTTCTGTCGGTCGCCGAGTGACGGACGAATTGCGGTGGCTGGGGCAGAGCCGCGTAAGCTGACGAATTTGGCCGCCATGCTGTGCGGCGGCGATGCCCCGGTGTTGAAGCCGGGGCATCGCTGGCCTACAGCGCACCTTGAAGGTACACAATCGATCGCGGCCAGCTTCTGCCCCAGCCACCTCTGGTCATAGCCGCGATCAATTCATTCTGATAGGGAACTAAGGCCTGAAGCGGCCGCTGACCGCGGAACAGCCTCAGCCCATGTGGCCCGTGGTTGGACGAAGATAGAAGAATCCGACGCCGAGCATCGCGTATACGGCCACTAGCATCACGCCTTCGACCCAGCTTGATTCGCCGTCGGCCGTCATCGTACGGCCGATCACGACCGCCAGGGAGATGGCCACCACCTCGAATTGCGAAAACAGCAAATCCATCGGATGCCCGACCAGGTAGCTCGACAATACCAGCACCGGCGCAACCAACAAGGCGGCTTGGGCCGCGGCCCCCAAGGTGATCGACAGCGCCAGGTCCATCTTGTTGCGACGAGCGAAGCGGACGGCGTTGATGAGGCCGGATGCGTTGCCGACCGTCGCCAGCAAAAAAATGCCGGCAAAGACCGGCGTCAGGTGCAGTTGTTTGGCCGTCGGCTCGAGCGCTCCGGTGAGGGTCTCGCTGACGGCGGCGAGCAGTCCAGCCGCGACCGCCAAGATCAGCGACGCCCAGCCCGCCGCGCGCGTCTGCCGTTCGCCCTCCATCGGTCCTTCGGGCTGCCGCGTCTGAAACAGCCGCTTGTGCGTTACCAACGTGAACGCCAGGCTGGCCAGGTACGCGGCGAACAAGATGACGGCGATCTCGACCCCGATCTTGTCTTCCAGGCCCGATGACGCGTAATTGGCCAGAGCGGGCACAATCAGTCCAATGGCCGCCAGCAGCAACAGCTTGGAGTTGACCCCGGCCAGATTGATGTTGTAGTGCAGCGTCGGCCGCCGCATGCCGCCGGCGATGATCGCCAGTCCCAGGATGAACAGAATGTTCCCCAGAATCGACCCAGTCAAGGATGCTTTGACCACCGTCTGCAATCCTTTGCGCAAGGCGAAGATGCCGATGATCATCTCCGGTAAATTGCCCATCGTGGCGTTGAGCATTCCGCCGAGGGTTTCGCCGAGTTTTGTGCCCAAATCTTCGGTCGATTGCCCGATCAGATCCGACAGCGGCACCACCGCCACGGCAGCCGCGAGAAAAATCAGCAAGGGATTCGCGTCGTACCAATCGAGCGCCAAGGCCGCCGGCACGAAGACGAGAAGGTAATTGATGGTCATGCGGCCCGCCGCTGTGCAACAACGGCACCCGTTGAGCACAAAGTGGGTGCGGGCCTCTCAATCGCCCGTTGGCGCAACATTTGTTATCGCACGTCCGGCAACATGGCAACCGCGACCATCAACCCCAGACCGATTGTTTGGCGAGAACCACTGCTGTGGATGCTGGCCGCGTTGCCGCTGGCATTGGCCTGTTGGCTGTGGCAGGCCGGCGACGTGTGGACGTTTGTGGCGTCGGCGGCGGCCATCGTTCCGCTGGCGGGCTGGATGGGACGAGCGACGGAAAACCTGGCCGACTCGCTCAGTCCGGCCCTAGGCGGCCTGCTGAATGCCACCTTTGGCAACGCGGCGGAAATGATCATCGGGCTGGTAGCCATCAGCAAAGGCCCGCACATGTATCCCCTGGTCAAGGCTTCGCTGACCGGCTCCATCATCGGCAACGTACTGTTGGTGCTGGGCGCCGCGGTGTTGGCCGGCGGACTTCGCTACCGCGAACAGCGTTTCAATCTTCGCGCCGCCAGGATGAACGCTACGCTGTTCGTACTGGCCGCCAGCAGCCTGGTGGTGCCGGCCCTTTTTCACCAGACGTACTCGGCCAGCGGCGCTGCGCCATCCACTGAGGCCAGCCATCTTGGCTCGCTCAGCGTTCAAATCGCCATCGTACTGGCGATGGTCTACCTCCTGAGCCTGGTTTTCTCGCTGGGCACTCATCGCGAACTGCTGTCGGGGATCAGTCCTGAAACAACACCGCCCCCGGCCAGCAGGCCGCATTGGTCTGTCGCGCGATCGCTCACCATCCTAGTCGGGGCGACCATCGGCGTGGCGGTCATGAGCGAGCTCATGGTTGGCTCCGTCGAGCGCACCGCGCACGCGCTGGGGATGAACGACGTGTTCGTCGGTGTGATTGTGGTAGCAGTGGTAGGCAACGCGGCCGAACATTCGACGGCCGTTTTGATGGCCTGGCATGATCGCATCGAGGTGGCCGTTCACATCGCCATAGGCAGCGGACTGCAAATCGCACTCTTTGTCGCGCCCTCTTTGGTGCTTGCCAGCTTTCTCTTCGCCGGGCAACAGCCGCTCGACCTGTTGTTTACCCGCATGGAGCTGATCGCCGTGGCGATTTCAGCGGCCATTCTCGTGATGGTCGCCACCGACGGCGAAACGAACTGGATGGAGGGTGTATTGCTGCTGGCCGTCTATCTGATTCTGGCCTTGGCGTTTTACCAGTTGCCGGTGAGCTAACCCGCATTGCGCACCTGCCCACACTAACCCGAAGCGCAAGTTTTGATGTCGCGCATTTCAAGCTCCGCCGCGGAGCGGCGCTCGGAATGTAGCCGTGGGCGAAGCCCGCGGTACGGTGTGACGTGCGTTGACGAAGCCGCGGTGCGGCGGCGGAGGGTCGACGGTTGGCATTACGTCGCCGCTCCGCGGCTTCATCCGGTTTTTGCCACATTTCCCGCCGGTTTGCACCCGCGGCTACACTCCTTTGCCGCTCCGCGGCAGACAAATGCGCAACATCAAAAAGCGCAAGCGAGGACAGGGAAGCGACTTACCTCGCTTGCGCTTCGGGTTAAAGTCAGGCGCGCTACGGGGCAGGTGCGCAATGCGGGTTAAGATTCCCGTTCCCCAGCAGCCCGCCACGCCGCGGCTTCTTCGCCGTCGAGACGCAAGGTGAGACACTTGGCACTACCGCCGGCTTTGACGAACTCGTCGAGCGGAGTCTCGTGCGGCTCAAAACCCCGCCGGCGCAACTCTTCGTGCAACGTCGGGCAGCCCGTGTTGGTCACGACGCTCCGGCCCACCACCACCGCGTTGCAGGCAAACCGCCGCGCTTCTGCTTCCGGCACGGCGATCAGTTCTGCGACTTCGTGCTCGAAAACCTTGACGCCATACTCGTCGAAGGCGGGCGGAAAATAGATTGCTTTGCCAGGCGCCAAGGGACAAAAGCAAGTGTCGAGATGGTAGTAGTACGGATTGACCAGCTCCAAGGGAATGACGCGGCAACCAAGCAGCTCGCCAATCTGCTGGTGGCCGCGGGCGTCGCTGCGTATACGGTAGCCCGCGAACAGCGTATCGCCGCAAAACAGTGCATCGCCGGCCCCTTCGAAATAGACGTCGGCCGGTGCCTTGAGAACGGTAAAACCGTGCGACGAGAGCCAGGCTTCGTCGATCGGTTCTTCGCCTTGCCGCTGCGGATGGCGAAAGTGCGACAGCACGGCCCTGTCGCGGTAAATCATCGCCGCATTCGCCGTAAACACCAGGTCGGGCAAGCCCGGCACTGGCGTCAGCGTCGAGATTTTGGCCCCCAGACGTTCGAGCAATGCACGCAAGTCTTGCCATTGCCGTTGCGCCACTTCTCGCTCGGTTTGCCGCAGCCGGCTCATCCAGGGATTGATCTCGTACTCGATCCCATAAAAGTCGGGCGGGCACATCAAGATGTGGGCGGTCGGCGACATTGACGGTTGAATTCGATTAGTTTGCAGGCCGTAGCTCGTCGCTGCGCGATGAGAGATGAAAGATGAGGGATGAGAGATAAAAGATGAAAGATGAGGGATGACCGATGGACCAGCCTCCATCCCTCATCGCATCTTTCCACTTTCCACTTTTCACTTTTCACTTTTCACTCTTCACTCTTCATCGCTCATCCCTCATCCGTACCCATCTGCTTCAACTCGGCCACCAGCGAACGCAGGAATGGTTCGACGTCGGTCACCAGGCCCACGGTTTGAAACGAGCCGCGATCGTTGAGCTTGATGACCGTCGACGGATTGATGTCGACGCATGCGACCTTCACCCAAGCCGGCAGCAGGTTGCCGACCGCGATCGAGTGCAGCGTCGTGGCGATCATCAGGCAGAAGCCAACGCCGTGCAGCAAGCGGCGCATTTCGCGCTGTGCGACCAGCACGTCGGTAATCACCTCGGGCAACGGTCCGTCGTCGCGGATGCTGCCCGCCAGCAGGAAATCGACTTTGTTGCGAACGCACTCAAACATGATGCCCGACCTGAGCGCCCCGCTGTCCACGGCCTGGCGGATGCCGCCCAGACGCCGAATACGGTTGATGGAACGCAAGTGGTGCTCGTGGCCTTCCTCGGTGGGAATTCCCTGCTCCATGTGAATGCCCAAGCTGGTGCCGAAAAACGCCTGCTCGATGTCGTGCGTGGCCAAGGCGTTGCCCGCAAACAGCACGTGCAGGTAACCCTCACGTATCAAGTGACACAGGTGCTCGGTACTGCCGGTGTGTACGATGGCCGGACCGCCGACCACGAGCGACCGCCCGCCCGACTGCCGCACGCGGGCCAGCTCGCGGGCAATCTCTCGCACGGCCAGGCCCTTAGGCTTTTCGGTCGAAACGGCACTGCCCATGAACTCGAACATTTTTCGCTCGGCCGCACGCTCTTCAGGCAGCACCCGCACCCCAGCGTGCCCGATGACAACCTGATCGCCTTGACGAATATCGATCATCGGCACGCAGCGGGCCGTGCGCGACGCCGGATCGACGACGATGCCACAATCCATCTCCTGGTCGGCCACGCGAAACCATTGGCCGGCCAGGCGCATCTCGGTGCGTTGGTTCGTCGTGCTGTAAAAGCCCTCGGGAAAGGCGCTGTTCATGTCGGCCGCCTCCAGGCGGCAATCGTGAGCGGTCGTGGGCACCGCACCGTGATCGGCAACCTGGCTGAGGATTTCAGTCAGCGTCTCCTTGGACGAGGCGGCGACCTCGATCAGCGCCTGGCTGGGGTCGCCTCGCGCTTGCCCGATGGAAATGCGTTTGATGCGAAACGAACCGCCGCGGCTCGTGATGATGTCGAGCACTTTGGGCAGGATCAGGCTATCGATAATATGGCCGCGAATCTCGACGTCTTCGACGTGCCGGTCGGCATCGCTGCTGATTTCCAAGTCCATCCTCCTTGCTTTTCGTCGGTGAGCAATAAAGATTCATGGCCTCCCTCAGTGGCCGACATTACCGGGAGGCTTACGCCTCCCGCTCGCCACAGGCGAGCGGCACGCGTCAACGTGCAGGTACGTCATTGACCTCGTTGGGAGAATTGAATTCTCGATGCTGAGCGGGGGTCCGCCCATGCCTATTGTACCCGTTCGCATTTGCCGGTCGTAGGGCGCGGCTGCACCGGCGCGCCAATCGCTGACACCGGCATGGCCGTTACGACCCCGTCTGGCGTTTGACCCGGCACCTGCCGTGGCGTATAGCACTACGGGCGTTGCTCGATGGTCCATTCCGCGGCGGGGTCGTTGCCACGGGCGTTTGGCGGCGGTCGATGCTGCGCCGACGCGTAACAGCAAGCTTGTCATGTCGATGGAAGACACGTCGTCGCCGAGCGACATCCAATCTGACCGCGAACCGGGATTTCTCCCGCTCGTCGCCGCGCGTCGCGAACAAGCCCGGCAATTTATGGTCGCGCAGCAATCCCGGCTGGGCGAGCTGGAGGCGGTGCTGGCGCACAAGATCGGGCAGTTGAGCCGCGAGTTGAGCCAGGCGCGACAGGCCGCGCTGGAAACCGAAAGCGAGCTTGTCGAGAGCCGCGGCCACCTCGAAGCAGAGACCAAAAAACTCCGCCTCGATGAGCGAGGACTGGCGCAGTTGCGTCGCGAATGCGAGGCCAACGCCGAGGAGCTGGCCTACCATCGTCAGCGGCTGCAACAGAAGCTGGCCGAACTGGACATCGAGCGCGAAAAGCTGGCTGAGCTGCAAGCCGAAGTTAAGAACCAACGGTTGCGCATTGCCCATCAACTCAAAGCCGAGCGCGAAGAAAACCGCCGCCTATTCGAGCGGCAAGTCGCCGACCTTGAAGCGCGCCGCGCCGCCTTGCAGGAACCGGAGGAGCTCGCCAGGCAACTTGCCGAAGCGCGTCAACGGTTAGCCCACGCCGAAGAGCGGCAAGACGTTGCCGATCAGACGGCGCCAGCGACGGCGAGCGAAGACCAGCGCCAGGCGCTGGAAGACATGAAGCGCCGCTACGAGCTGGCCATGGAAGACCTGCGCGAGCAAAAACGTCTGGTAGCCGAATTGGAAAAGAAACCGGCTGCCGGGCCGTCGAAACCGGCTGCCGCTGCCGCCGGCGACAAGCTCGATTGGGAAACGCAAAAGCAACGCATGCTGGCGGCCCTGGAGGCCGAGCCCGACGACGACGATGAAGAGGACGAACGGCGGCAAGAACGCGTGAAAATCCGCGAGGTCATCGAACGGACCGACGCCGCGCTGGCGGCGAAAGACCGTGAAATCGAAGAGTTGAAGCAGTTACTCTCGGCGCAATCGGCGAACCTCGGCGAAGTGGCCGTCGGCGCCGCGACCTTTGCCGAAATGCTGTCGGCCGACGAGATCGTGTGCCACGAGCGTGAGCGTCTGCAGCAATTGCAGCGCGAGTGGGAAGAGAAGCTGCGCCAGGCCGAGATCGACCTTTCCGTACAACGCGCCAGAATTGCTCGCGAGCGGGCCGAAATTGAAGAACGCCAGCGTCTGCTCAAAGAGCAGCAACCGGATCTTGCCTCAGGACATGATGCCGACGCACACAAGTCCGGCAAGCCACAGCGCGGCCGCTGGCTGGCACGCCTCGGGCTGAAAGACGACGAGCCGTGATGCGCACGAGCGCCGTTGCTTCCTCTTTGGAGTGCGGCAATTCATCGCCGCTTTCATACGTCGCGGAGCGACTTTCTTTGCGGAGCTAGCGAACGCTCAACGTGTGTGGCCGGCGCTCGCGGAGGATGGGCTTCCTAGCCCGTCACCTTACATGGTGACGGCCTGGGAAGGCCATCCTCCAGTTACGTGCATCACCGCAAAACCAGGTTCGCCACGCGCGTCGTCTCGTCGTCGTCGTTGTCCCAGAGGTCGGCAAGATGGCGGCGAATGCGGCGCGCGGCGGTCAGTACATAGTAACGGCCGACCTGCAAGTCGGTTGCTCGTTCGGATTCAGCAACATGAGGATCTCGCAGCAGACGGTCAAGGCGGTTCAGCACGCAACTCGAAACATAGAGCTCGATCGCGGCGTCGGCAATGCGGCCAAGCTGGTACTGCCGGTCGAAAACGGCTTCTTGGTAGCGCCGCAAGAGCCGCTCGACGTTCGAGCCGAACGTGCTGATGAGCTTGGCGAGCTGCGCGGCGTCGTCCTCCAGCACGTTCGATCGGACTTCGACACGCTGCGGCGCGAATAGAGAGCTGATCCGCCGCGAGGCAAAACCGCCGATCCGGCCGAGGTTGCCAAGGCCGCCGAAGGGATTGGTGATGGCGTCGAGCACGCCTTTCAGTTCCAGTCCTACGTCGCGCATACCGTACAGGCCGACAATGAAGGCCCGCAGCACGTCGTTGGCCCCTTCGCCAATCATATTGATGCGGGCGTCGCGCATCAGCCGCTCGTAAGGCTCGTCGGTGAAGTAGGCCTTGCCGCCGAAGATCTGGATCGTGTCGTTGACGATTTTCCAGAGCACCTCGGTGGAAAAGACCTTGAGCATGGCCGTTTCGAGCATGTAATCGTCGGCACCCGAGTCGATCAACGTGGCCGTCTGATAGGTGGCCGCCTCCATCGCAAACACCCCGGCCTGCATGTAGGCCAGCTTCTCTTTGACCATCTCAAATTCGCCGATCTTCTCGCCGAACTGCACGCGGGTTGAGGCGTGTCGTCGGGCGTTGGCCAGGCAGAACTTGGCCGCCCCGGTACAGCTTGCGCCGAAGGTCACCCGGCCAAAATCGAGCACCGTAAGCGCCACGCGCAGCCCTTTGCCAAGCTGACCCAGCACGTTTTCTTTCGGCACGAACATGTCGTGAAAGGCCAGCCGCGCCGTGGCGGTGCCGCGGACGCCGCACTTCGGCATGCGGGCCTCGACCACCTCGAAGCCCGGCATGTCGGGCGTGACGATGAAGGCGGTGATTTTCGACTCGGTCGTCCCCGGCACCGGCGTGCGGGCCATGACGGTAAGTACGTGCGCCAACGAACCGTTGGTGATCCATCGCTTCTGGCCGTTGAGCAAATAGCCCTTGCCGTCCGGAGCGGGCGTAGCGGTGGTTTGCACGTTCGAGGCGTCGCTGCCGGCCTCCGGTTCGGTGAGGGCGAAAGCGCTAATCCACTCGCCGGCGGCCAACTTGGGAAGCCACCGTTCTTGCTGCTCGGGCGTGCCAAACAGCACTAGGGCGCGGGGCCCGATGGAATGGTGCGCGTTCACGAACAGGGCGGTGCTGCCACAATGCCCTCCGAGCACTTCCAAGACGCGGCAATACGACGTCTGGCTCAGCTCCATTCCACCACAGCGCTTCGGCAAGCAAGCCCCGAGCACGCCAAGCTCGCCGAGTCCCGCGACGACGCGGTCGGGTATCTTGGCCTCGCGGTCAATCGCCACGGGATCGATCTGCGACTGGCAGAAATCCCGCACCTGCTCGACGAGAGCGTTGGTCTGTTGGTCGGCCGTCAGGTCGGGGTAAGGCAGTAGTTTGCGTCCCAGGTGCCGGCCGAAATAGAGTCCCTTGGCAAAGCCGATTCGTTCCGCCCCGTCGCCGAGAAGCTCCTCCGCTTCCTTGATTTGTTTTTCGCGATTGAC
>DASSFG010000651.1:0-4358 GCA_035694685.1 Pirellulales bacterium | reverse complement strand
ATCGGGCGTGATCCAATCCGTACTGATGATTGTTGAGCCTTTTCCAACAACCGTGTAGAAACTTGTGTAGCTTTTCATGTCGCTCACGATCGCGTCCCGACGTAGGATCGATCCGTCTTTAGCAGCCGAGCTCAGTTTCTTTACATTAGGCGCCTCTTTCTTTACTATCTCAATGACGTCGCCAAGCTTCGCTTGAATCCTTAACTTGGCACTGGGATTATCCAGTTCGACAACATAGAGCGTACTGAACGTCGGCGAGGCGGCGACCGCGATTCCAATGTTCTTTTCGTTGACGATCGTCTTGTCGTTCTCAACGGTCGTAATTTTGAAGGTAATCACTGCCGAACCCACCCTCTCGGCGGAATAAAACGCCATGATGGTATCGCTGCACCTGACGAGGGCATCGCGTCGCACCGCGTTGCCCTGGTCGGGCAAAACGTCAGTGACGACATCCGTGACATTGTCGGCAGGCACCGAAATAACGAAGATGTCACCAACATGTCCAGTATTTGGCGTCGCCGTGGCGGTCGCGAAGTCAATATCCACCTGTCTGCCAAGGATGCCGTCAATTTCCGCTGGCTGCGCGAGCAACGTGCCAACGCTTGCCCAAAAAAACACAGCGCAAACCGCGAGTACCAGGGTCGTCCGCATAAACAAGTCCTCAAACTTCAGGAAACAAGTTGACAGTTAAGCCCCCGATTCGTTTCGGTCCGTGGTATTCTGCCTTATCTTTTTGCGCAGCTACTGAACCTAGCAGTGCCACATAGCTACCCAGCATTGCCGTACGCAGCGCTATTCGAAGACGATCGCTTCAAAACCATCGCCAGCACGTCGCCGAATGTAACGAGCGAGGCCAGTTCGTCGTTGGCGATCTTGACGCTAAACCGCCGTTCAACGCGCTCGACGATGTCGACGGTGTCCATCGAGTTGGCGCCGTAATCTTCAACAAGCCTTGCATCGGGCGCACCAGGGTCGACCGTTTCGTGCAGAACGTCGCTGATCAGCTTCGCGAGTTGCTGCGTTACGTCGGACTCATTCATTGGTTACGTTCTCCTGAGTGTTGCGATGATAGAAGCCGCCGTGAAACCTGCGCCGAACGCCGTCATGCCGAGGTGTTCGTTGCGCGGCAGTTCTTGCCAAAAGCGGTCAAGCGCAATCGGTATCGAACTGCTCGACGTGTTGCCGGTGTGGGCCAGGGTGTGCCAGACCTTGCTGCAGGCAACGTCTGAGAATTCGGCGACGTTTTGAAGGATGCGGATGCTGCCCGGGTGCGGCAGCACCACCGCAAGGTCGGCCGGGCTGATTCGCATGTCGTTGGCGGAGCGGCGCAAAGCGTCGGCCATGAATTTGTACGCCGTGCGCGCCACGGCCACGCCGTTCATTTGCAGGAACCCGCCGGAACCGTGGCAAGGCGAGCGAATAACGAAATCGGGATCGGGAGCGGCGAGCAGGTAAGGCCGCGTCACTTCCAGGTGGCAATTTGCGTCAGCGTTGTTGCACACAAGCGTGGCCGAGGCCGCGTCGCCAAACAAAAAGGCGGTCGTCGGGTCGTAGTTGCTGATGCCGGGCGAAATGATCTCTGAGGTCAGCAAGAGGACGGATCCTGCGGTGTCGCCGCGAAGGTGGTCGAAGGCGAGACGCAAGCCGTAAAGAAAGCCCGAGCAGGCGGCGTTAAGGTCGAGCGCGAAACAATTGTCGGCGAAGCAATCGCGACGGCGAAGGTTGGTGAGAACCTGGCACGAAACCGAGGGAGTCGCCTCCTGCGGCGAAGTGACGCTGCACAGCACCGCCGAGATTTTTGGAATTGCTGGGGCCAGCGAGTCGAGGAGCCCGGCGGCGGCTTTGGTGGCCAACGAAACGGCCGTTTCGCCCTCGGCGATCCAATGCCGGCGCTCGACGCCCGTTCGTTTGATGGCTTCGGCCGCTGTCCAGCCAGGGATTTTAGCGGCGATTTCAGCGGTGGTGACGACGCGGCTGCCCAGAGCGCAAGCTGGGCGGCTGGCGTAGACGGTCGCGAGTGCGGGGCGTCCGTCGCCGTTTTGTTCGCGGGACGGTAGATCCGACACTCCGTGGCGGAGATGGCGGTCGCCTTGGGCGACCGCTTTCCCGTCACGGAGTGCCGGGGCTACTATGCTGTCACGGTGGGCAATGCCCACCCTACGGGTCAACATAGGCACGCCAGGCCGCTCGTGGGTTCCTGCCTCCTGTTGAGCCGGACGAGACGGGCTAGGAAGCCCATCCTCCAAGGAAAACTGAACTCGAATGAGCGGCTGGCCGACGCGGACGCGGTCGCCGGGCGCCACAAGGATCTCGGCCACCCTTCCCGAGAAGTCCGATAGCACGTCGACGGTACTCTTGGCCGCTTCCACAACGGCCACCACCTGTCCCGTGCTCACCGAATCTCCGACGGTGACTTGCACTTCGACAATCTCGACGCGGTCATCCGCCGGGCCAGACGCCACGGCACGGATCACGCCGATATCAGCGGCGTCATCGTTCTCCACCAACCATTGAACGTCAACGTCAAAAAGATCCGCACAGGTTTCCAGCACTCGGCGATAGGAAGGCAATATTTCGAGCTGGTTGCCGAAGTGGCAGGGCACAAAGGTATCGGGCCGAGTCACGCGGCGGATAATTACGTGCCGCGCAGCTTTTTCGGCCACGGTGGCGGCCACTTCGGCGCCGAAGCCGCAGGTGTGGTTGTCCTCGTGTACGACTACCAACCGTCCGGTGCGTTCGGACGAGGCGATGACGGTGGATTCGTCCCAGGGTGAAAGCGATCGGAGGTCGAGCAGATCGGTTTCGATGCCGATCTCGGCCAGCGATTCGGCCGCCTGCCGGCATTGCTCGACCGTGTTGCCCCACGTGACAAGGGTGAGGGAGGGCAGGTCCGACACAGGTAGCTCCGACGCTCCGTGGCGGAGAAGGCCGTCGCCCAACGGCGATGGCGAATCCCGCCACGGAGTGGCGGGTCTACTTTGTACTCGCCGGGCGCGACCGAGCGGTACAAACTGCCGATCGACGTCGGCCGAGGTGGCGCGGTCGGCCAGGTTCAGGCAGGTCTTGGGATAGAAGAACAGCGTGGGCCGGCCCGACTCGAAGGCGGCGTTCAACAGTCCGGCGGCGTCGCCCGCCGTGGAGGGCA
The DNA here is from genome assembly GCA_035694685.1 of Pirellulales bacterium. Classification (GTDB taxonomy): domain Bacteria; phylum Planctomycetota; class Planctomycetia; order Pirellulales; family JAICIG01; genus DASSFG01. Next base: position 1,213 of record DASSFG010000651.1, on the reverse strand, counting down.
TGACGACGTCGATCCCCGGCGTGTGGGCCGCGATGGATTCCAGCGTTTGAGAGTGGAACGGGCCCAGGCCCGGTTTAAAGCCACCGCACGTGACCATCACAATCACCGGGCATTGCCAGCCGCCGTTGGTCCGCCAATACATGCTGCCCAGCTCGCTACCGATCTGGTTCAAGGCCAGTGGCAGAAAGTCGGCGAACTGAATAAAGGCCACCGGCCGCTGGCCGGCGAGTGCCCGGCCGATGCAGGTGCCGACGATCGTCGCCTCGGAGAGCGGCGCGTTCACGACGCGGCTGGGGAACTGCCGGCTCAGCCCGCGCGTGACGCCGAAGACGTCGCCCTTGGGGTCTTCGATGTCTTGCCCGAAAAGGAAGACCCGATCGTCTTCGGCGAGCCGCCGCGCGAGCACGGCGTTGAGCGCCTCGCGCATGGTAAGCGACCGCTCGTTATTTCGTAGTGTAAGCGTCCCGCTTGCGCGTGCGTTCGCGTCCGAATCGCCTTTGGCGACCGCCGCACAGTCGGGGGCGGCTGTGCCACATTTCCCGGTGTATTCAGGGCGTGTCGAGAGGTCCGCTGACAACGGGGCTTTGGCATCATGGCAAGGCTGCGGGTCGGGTAATCGCAAGGCACGTTCCGCGGCGGCCTCGACCTCGGCGGCAATTTCCGCACGAATTCGCCGCAGCTCGCTCGGGCAAACGCCGCAGTCGATGAGGTGTTCTTCCAACCGTCGGATGGGGTCGGCCGTAACCAGCGCCTCGGCCACTTCGTTCAGGTCTCGGTACTGCTCCTGGTCGTCGGCATTGGAGTGGTCCGTCAGGCGCTGGACGTCCAGAACGACAATGGCTGGAGAGCGGTCACCCCGGATTCGTTCGACAACGTCGGCGAAGACCGCATTGACGGCCGGGACATCGGCACCGTCGACGCGAACAATCGGCAGGCCAAAAAATTCGTCGGCGCGGCCCGGCAGGTCCCAGAAGGTCTTGCCGGTGGTGCGCGTCGAGATCGCCAGGTGATTGTCTTCGATCAAGAACAAAACGGGCAGACGCGAACGGACGGCCTCGGCGACGGCTTCCAGGAATTCGCCCTCTTGTGTCGTGCCGTCGCCCGTCGAGCAAATGACGATGGGGCTGTCGGCGTCACGGGAGGATGGGCTTCCCAGGCCGGCGCTTCTTTGACTGGACGGGCTAGGAAGCCCATCCTCCAGCGTGGCGGCCAC
>DASSFG010000650.1:0-2657 GCA_035694685.1 Pirellulales bacterium | reverse complement strand
TCCTGGGCTGCGGCGATCCACGGCACCAGCGTCAGATGGACAAACAGCGTGTTCTCCCGGCCAAGTTCCTGGCGCATCTGGCGGATGGCCTCGAGAAAGGGGAGCGATTCGATGTCGCCCACGGTTCCGCCAATCTCGACGATGGCAACATCGCAGTCTGCGGCGACCTTGCGCATGGCGTTTTTGATCTCGTTGGTGACGTGCGGAATGACCTGCACGGTCTTGCCGAGAAACTCGCCGCGGCGTTCTTTGTTGATGACCGAAAGGTAAATTTGGCCGGTGGTATAGTTGGAATCGCGGGTCAGTGGGCTGTGGGTGAAGCGTTCGTAGTGGCCCAGGTCGAGATCAGTTTCGCTGCCATCGTCGAGCACATAGACTTCGCCGTGCTGGTACGGGCTCATCGTGCCCGGATCGACGTTGATATACGGGTCGAACTTCTGCATTCGCACCCGCAGACCGCGTTGTTCGAGCAGCATACCGATGGAGGCGCTCGTCAGCCCCTTGCCGAGCGAGCTAACCACTCCGCCTGTCACGAAAATATACTTTGTCACCCCAACCTTCCCTTCCTTAGAGATTTTCCTTCACTGTGGAGGATGGCCTTCCCAGGCCGCCCCGTAACTGCTGGGCGGCCTGGGAAAGCCATTTTCTTCCGGGACGGCCTGGGATGGCCATCCTCCGGCGGCCGACGGGTAGCCAACGGTGCGCCTTCTCGGATATTACCGTGCGCGCGGCCGTTTGACAAACGGCGCAAAGCAAGTCGTCTTTCGCTCCGCGAAAGAACGCGGCAAGTCGCCTTTCGCTCCGCGAAAGAACGCTCATCCGCAAGATTGAGTTACCTCCCTCGCCATCAACCGCAATCGGAATATCGCGCAAGCCGCAAGGCAGCGAACCCAAAGTCAACGCGGTTTCCAGGCCGGCTCAGAGCCGTTGCACTTCAAATCGTCGGGGCCAATCGCAGTGTGGGTCGCTGTTTCCGTGTCGAACAGCATCAACCGCCCCGGCCCGGGATAAGGGTCCAAGGGCTTTTCAAAGTGCAAGTAGGCGATGTATCGTTCGTCGGGCGACCAACTGGCGTAACCATTGCTGCCCGTTCCCTCGGTGATTTGCTCCTGAGAGCGGCCGTCGAGACTGGCTACGAAGACCTGCCACGAGCCATCGGCGGTGCGGTCGGAAAAGAGCAGTTGCGCGCCGTCGGGCGACCAGGAAGGGTAGATCCAGCCGGTGAGAGGGCGCACGACCGCCTGCTTCGCGTTGCCGCCGTCGGCGTCCATCGTCCAAATATGAAATGGCCCCAAACCGCCCCCGGCGGCGCGATTGCTGGGAAACGCGATGCGCTTGCCATCAGGCGACCAACACGGATCGGAGTCGAAGCTGCTGCTCGCGGTGAGATTGGTCGGATGACTGCCATCGTCGTCGCAGACGAACACGTCATAGTTGCCGGTGCGCGTCGAGACGAACACCAGCTTCTTGCCATCGGGCGACCAGCATGGGTGCGTTTCAATCGTGGACGTCGTAGTAAGCTCCGTGCGTTGCTGCGTGGCGATATCGAGCACGTGGATCTGCGGGTGGCCGGTACGCACCGAGACGAACGCCAGCCGGTCTCCATTGGGCGACCACTGGGGAAAAATGAGGTTGGTCGGGTCTTCCACGATTTGTTCAACGACGTTGCCCGACACATCGAGCGTGACGAGTTGAAAACGTCCGCCGGGCGCGAAGGCCGCGACCGTGAGCTGCGGCAACTCCTCGGCTTCGTCGGCTCGGAGGTGTGTCGCGGCGAGGGCGCAGGCGAAGACGGCAACTACCAGGCGGTTCAGCTTGCGTGACATCGCGACTCCTTCCCTGCTTCAACGTTTTTATATTGCACACGTCCTTCGATCGCCCCACAATAGCCGACTGTGGGCACGAAAGACACCCGGCCGGAGCAAAGAACATGGGCAATTGCTATGTGAAAACAGGAAAAGACGAACGATAGGAAACGGACAATCGAGAAAACGAAGTAGCTACGAAAACGGAGAGGTAATCGACCCTCAGGGAGACGAAGGTCGGCGCGGTCCTTGAGGCCGGGCTGTGAAGGCCAACGCTCGTTCGGCCCCTAGGCACGCGGCGCATGTTCGTTAATCCGCTTCGCTTCTCGAGCGCCATTCTGGCAATGCGCCGGCAATCACCGCCCCGTTCGCCCCCGCGCCCAACCGCTCGAAAATCGCATCCACGGGCACGACGCGCGGCTGCGACTCGATAACTGCCGAAGTCGCCGCGGAGTTGATGGCCAAGGCGTCGGCCGCGTCCGGCTCTCGCCGCGTCGAAAGCCCGAGCGTTTCCCACATCACGTCGTGCGTCGAGTCCGATCCCGCCGCTTCTGGCAATCCGAACAGGTGCCCCATCTCGTGCATCAGCACCGTCAGCAAATCGACCTCGCCGAAAGCCGGGCTGCCGCCAACCGCCTGTCGCTCGCTCGGCGCGATGATCGCGGCGAACTCCTCGTCGCTCCACGGCGTGCGATCGACGAACCAACCGTAGCCGGCCGCGTTGGTGTCGAGCCAAATCTGCCGCGAAGCGGCGCTGGCTTCGCCCAGCCCTGAGTCGGGCAAGTCGGTGATCACGATGCGCAGGCCCAACAGATCGCTGACGACGGTCGCCGGCGCGATGCCCGCTGTCAT
>DASSFG010000649.1:0-8096 GCA_035694685.1 Pirellulales bacterium | reverse complement strand
AACGCGGTTCGCGCAGCAATTGCACCAGCGATATCATGGGTGCATCGTCGTTATCGGAATCAGTCGATTCGTCTTTGCGAAGGTCCCATTCCCAAAGGGCCCAGAAATACCAGAGATTGAAGAAAAGACGCAGGGACTGGCTAAGAGTGATGCCGTGACGGAATAAGCCTGAAATACGGAGCCCAAGCAGTGCTGCTGCTACGACGAACCCAGCCCAACGTGCCCAGGGCCGCCGGAACCAAAGGCCCGCGGAAACAGCGATCACAAATGTGCTCGCACAAAACCAAGGCCAAGTCGCCGGTAAACCTTGAACAAAGGCTGCGACAAACAAGCATCCCAGGACCAACCAGATTAACGATAGCCAGGTGATATTGCCGCCGGGCGGCCGTAGGTCGAACTTCATTTGCGAGAATGGGCAAAAGAGAATCGAGATCGTTCAAATCCGGGCTGATACGCGGCGAGTCCCGGAATCGCCCTCTTCGCCATCTCTGCATAGCGTTCGTCGAGCTCGACACCGATACTGGCATAGCCGACGTGTTCGCAGGCGGCGAGTGTCGATCCGGCGCCGGCGAAGGGATCGAGCACGATGCCTTCACCCAACGGCAATGCTGCCCGCACGATCTTGCGCAGGAAAGCCTGCGGCTTCAGGCTGGGATGCGGCGCGATTGCACGCTCTGTCTTTCGTGTCGGGCTCGATTCAATGCAATCGCCGAAAGGCTGGTGCGGCGAGACCCTCCGTAAAGCGCCCGTCTTCCAACACCGCAGATTATCCTGTACGCGGCCTTCCAGTGGCTCGCGGAACAGGAGCCACGGTTCCCACATCGAGCGAGGCATCACCGTCACGTCGGGGAATTCCTCGTGGGCATTCTTCGGGCGGTCGCCGCCGCGGAGCGTCATGACCTGCCGAATGATTTCGCCGCGCCGCTCAAGGCCGGCATCAACCAGGGCTTTGGCCACCGCGTAGGAAACCAGCGGGTTCGACGCCACGAAGACATGCGCGCCGGGCACGAGCACACGCCGCAACCGTCGCCCCCAGCTCTCGAAGAATTGCCCGAGCTGGCCAACGTCCGCAGGCGTTAAGGTGGTGAACCGTGGTAGCGGCGACCGCTGGCAGCCGTCGAACGACGGCGGAATCCGCCACACACCTCCTCTTCCGCGCCGCAGTTTCGATTGCTCTGTGCGGCTGTATTCGACGAGTCCATAAGGAGGATCGGTTACCACGGCATGAATCGACCGCTCTTCGCGCCTGCGCAGCCAGTCGAGACAGTCGTTCTGATACAACAGCACCCGACCGAAGCGAAAGACCAGGTTTTGCTCGGCCGGCTCGAATAACGTCTCGCCGGTTGGCTGAGAACCGTTGACTGAACCCGCTCGCAATGGCGCTGGTGGCATGACAAACCTCCTCGATGAATGAACATAAGTTTAGAGATTGGCAGCTCGTGCGCCAATGACCGCTTGATCGCCGGCCGGCATCGGCGACAATGCGTGGTGCAATCGCATGCAGAAAGAGGAGCCATGCCGGAGATTGACGTAACGGTGTATTACTTGGAGATGTTCAGCCGTCCGGGCGGCGCCGCGCCCGCGCCAGGCGAAGGGGTAGCGGTAGTACACGCCAAAAAGCCAAGCGCCGGCTTTTATCGCTTCCTGTACAACTCGGTGGGTGAGGGCTACTACTGGTACAGCCGCGCGCGGCGCAGCGACGCGGAGCTGGCCGCACTCGTTCAGCACCCGCTTAACGAAGTACACGTGCTCTACGTCGAGGGAACACCGGCCGGCTTTGCCGAGCTCGACCGGCGACAGCCCGACGAGATTGAGCTGATTCAATTTGGCCTGATGCCGGAATTTATCGGTCAGGGCCTGGGCAAATGGTTCCTTCAATGGACGATCGACCGTGCCTGGAGCTACTCGCCCCGCCGGTTCTGGCTGCACACCTGCACGCTCGATCATCCGTCGGCCCTGGCCAACTACCTCAAGCGCGGGTTTAAGCTCTTCAACCAAGAAGTGAAACAGCACCCGCGGCCGGTGTTGCCGCCCGGCCGTTATCGCCACTTTAAAGGTCACGACTACACGCTGCTCGGCGTAGCTCGTCACAGCGAAAGTGAGGAAGAACTGGTCGTCTATCGTCAAGAGTACGGCGACCGCAGCCTATGGTGTCGGCCCAGGCCGATGTTTGAGGAAACCGTGACGTTGGATGGTGAAACCGTGCCGCGATTCCAGTATGTCGCGCCGAAAGCTTCAAATTGCGCAGCGCCAGACTAAAGAAAGGAATCGCTTATGGCCTCTCGGTTTGCTTGCCTCCTGCTTGCCTGCGGATTTCTGTTGCCACCAGCAAAGGCGTTCGCGGCCGAGCAGTGGTTGACAAAAAAATACGACCTGCGCGAGTTGCAGGAGTTGACGTCGCAGAGCGTCGACGCACTTGTGGCGGAAGTCAAGCGAGATGTATTTCCAGAGGCATGGGATTGCGTCGGCGGTGAGGGGACGATCAAAATCATTTCTGGAACGGCGAAGATCAGCGTTCGTCAGACGGCGACAGCGCACGAGGAAATCGCCGATTGGATCGAACAGAAGCTTCGCCTGGCCGAGCGACAGGCGCGAAAAGAGAAGCTCGCCAGGCGCTCCGCTTCGATCGTCGAGCGGCAGCGACGACCGCCCGTTTCCACCGGGGAGTTAACGAACACCGAGCTCACAGCGCACCTCGATGTACCGCTGGCCGACGGACGTAACGTGGTGTTTGGCATTGTCACACAACTGGCGTGGAAATGTCTGCAAGCCGAGGTCGGCGGACCGGTCGAGCTGGCAGGAGATCCGGAACTTGCGCAGAAGTTGAATGGCAGCGATCCGTCGGCTGCCCGGCTCGACCCGGTGTGCTATGTCGCGGTAGCCGGCAAAGGATCTGCCGCGATCGAGCGGCTGCGCCGCAGCCTGGCGGAAAGATTTCCCGACAAAGTGGCTGCCGCAATCGCCCTGCCCGACGACTCTGAGGTACTGCTTTACTCCTATCTGTTTCGTCGTCTGCCATTTAGTCAATGGTTCGAGCGGCTCGAGAAACCCTTGACGTTCCGCACGAGCGCGGGGGTCGAACGGGTCGACAGCTTCGGGATCGCCGACTTCTCGGGCAGCTACGCGCCGCATGACAAGTTGCGAAAGCAGGTAACCATTCTCGATTATCGTTCTGACGACGACTTCGTTTTGCAACTACATGCCGATGGCCACGACGACGAGATTGTCTTGGCCAAGGTCGCTCGTCAGAAGACGCTGCGCCGGACGATCGCAGCCGTCGAGGCGCGCATCGCCCGGAAACCCTCTGATCCACCGCGCTCACGGTTGGTCGAGCACGAGTCGCTGGCCGTTCCAATAATCGATATCAACGTCCTCCATCGAACGAGCGATTTGCGCGATCGAGAAATCTTGAACGCTGGGTGGCGGGGCGCGCGAATCGGCTGGCAAGCAACCCGCATCCAATTCCGTCTCGATGAATCAGGCGCCGTTGTGGAGATGGAGGAAGAGCTCGAGGGGTTGACTGTCTCACCGCCGCCGCCGCGGCACTTCGTTTTCGATAGGCCGTTTCTGATTTACCTGCGGATGCCCGACACCGGCGTGCCGTACTTCGCGGCCTGGATCGAAAACGCCGAAGTTCTGGAGCGGCGACAGTAATGCGGCAATAAAATGCGGCGGTGCGGAGCGGTTTTGCGTTACTATATAGGCAGGAGCCGCGCCGCAAATGCCCGTCGATTGCTTAAAACTGCTGAACGAAGCCCTAGGCGGATCGGACGATGCGCGGGGCGAGCTGCTAGAGCAGTACCGCACCTATCTCGAGCTGTTGGCCAGGGTCGAACTGGGACGACGGCTGCAAACCAAGGTCGATGCGGCCGACGTCGTGCAAGAGACGTTTCTGGAGGCGCATCGCAACTTTGGCCTGTTCCGCGGCCGCACCGAGCCGGAGTTCGTGTCCTGGCTGCGGGAGATTCTGGCCGGCCGCATCTGCAATTTGCTGCGGCACTACTTCGGCACCAAGGGCCGCGACCTGCGTCGCGAGCAGGCCTGGAACGTCAACATCGACCAATCGTCGCGCGCCATCGACCGCGGCTTTTTTGCTTTGCAAAGTACGCCCAGTCAGCACGTCGCTCAGCGCGAGCAGGGGGTACTGTTGGCCGAGGCCCTGGCGCGCTTGCCCGACGATTACCGCGAAGTGGTCGTGCTGCGGCACTTCGAGGAGCTGACGTTTCCCGAAGTCGGCCGCCGCATGGGCCGCACGGTCGATAGCGTGCAGAAACTATGGGTGCGGGCTTTGGCCACTCTCAAGCAGTCGATGCAGGAGGTCGTATGAGTCCCTTTGAAGAAAGCCAGACGGAGCTCGATCCACCCAGCTCGCCGGTTGCCGGCGAGTTGCTGGACGATCCGCGCGTGCTGTCGGTCGTGGAAGAATATCTGGCCCAGCTCGACCTCGGCCGGCAACCCGATCGCGAGAGCTACGTGAACCGCTATCCCGAGCTGGCTGGCGCCGTGGCGCAATGCCTCGACGGACTCGACCTGGTGCGGGCCGCCGGGCCACGCTCGTCATCCGGCAGCCACCTGCCTGCGGCCGCCGAACCGCCACCTCGCGCCTTGGGCGATTTCCAGATCGTCCGTGAGCTTGGGCGGGGCGGCATGGGGGTCGTGTACGAGGCCGTACAGCTTTCGCTGGGCCGCCGCGTGGCGCTCAAAGTGTTGCCCTTTGCGGCCACTTTCGACAGCCGGCAACTACAACGCTTCAAGAACGAGGCGCAGGCCGCGGCACTCTTGCACCATACCAACATCGTGCCGATCTATGCCGTCGGTTGCGAGCGCGGCGTTCACTTTTACGCCATGCAGCTCATCGAAGGGCATTCGTTGGCCTTGCTCATTCGCCAATTACGCGAGCAAGCGGGCATCGACCCGGTCGAGTCGGAGACGCGTGCGGGCGACTCGGAAGCGGCCGTCTCGCTCACCGACGCGTATCTGGGCGGCGTCGTGCCATTGGGCCCGGCCACCAGCGAGAACCTTCGATCGACCGCCGGCGCCTCGCTCACCATCACCGCCCGCGCCGCGCGCGGCGGCGACAATTACTTCCAGAAAATTGCCAGGCTCATCTTGCAGGCCGCGGAAGCCCTCGAGCACGCCCATCAGTTAGGCATCGTACACCGCGACATTAAGCCGGCCAACCTGCTGGTCAACGCCTTGGGCACGCTCTGGGTCGCCGATTTTGGCCTGGCGCAGTTTCAAGCCGAGGCTAGCCTGACGCGCACCGGCGACGTGGTGGGTACCTTCCGCTACATGAGTCCGGAGCAGGCCACCGGGCAACGCACGGCCGTCGATCACCGCACCGACATCTATTCTCTCGGCGCCACTTTCTACGAGCTGCTCACCCTCGAACCGGTGTTCGCTTGCGAGACACGGCACGAGCTGCTTTACCAAATCGTACACGGCGAGCCGAAGCTGCCCCGCCACATCAACCGCGCCATTCCTTCCGAACTGGAAACGATCGTCCTCAAGGCGGTGCGCAAGTCGGCAGCCGAGCGCTATGCGACTGCCGGCGAATTTGCCGAAGATCTGCGGCGTTACCTCGACCATCGCCCGATCCTGGCCCGCCGGCCTACGGTCGTTGAGCGGGTGCGCAAATGGTCGCGCCGGCATCCGTCGGTCGTCGTGGCAGGCGTGCTGTTGCTGGTGGCAACGTCGGTCGGTCTGTTCGTACACAGTCAGATGATTTCGCGCGAACAAGAGAAGACGGCCGCCGCCCTCGACCGCGAGAAGCAGCGGGCCAACGACGCGGAAAGACTGTTCGGACAAGCGCGGCAGGCGGTCGACCTGCTGGTGGAAGTCAGCGAGGACGAGCTAAGCGACAAATTCGATATGCAGCAGACGCGGCGGCGCCTGCTGCAAACCGCGCTCGGCTTTTATCAGGATTTTATCGACGAGCGGCGAGTCGAGGCCGCCTCTCAGGACGAGCTGGCAGCAGTCGAGCAGCGCGTGGCCGGCATTTTGCACGAGCTGGACCTGATGCGCCGCGGCCTGAGGACCATGCTGCTTAACAATCCGGTGGTGGTCCGCGAGCTGAAGCTTGACGACGACCAGCAGCAGCGGATTCAAACGCTCTTCCGCACCTGGAATGAAGAAGAGAAAGCGATGCGTTCCTCGCAGGACGCGACGGACGAGGACACCGGCCGCCACCAGCGATTTGTTGCCTTCGCCGAGCTAAAGGCCCCCGCGATCGAGAGCGTTCTGACCGACGGACAATTCCAACGCCTGCAACAACTCGCTTGGCAAGCCGAGGGCCTGGGAGCTTTTAAATCACCCGAAGTGGTAAACGCCCTCAACTTGTCACACGAGCAGCGTTTGGCAATTCGCAAGATCGAGCGTGACCTGTTCCGCCGCAGACACGAGCATGACCCGGGCGACGGAGGCGGGCCTGGCGGACCGCCGAAAGGTCGCCGGCAATTCGAGGACCGCGGGGGAGCTGATCCAGGCGAACGTGGGGATGATGGTACTGGCAAGTCCGCATCGTTTCGACAGCGACACCGCGAGGCAATGGCCAAGGTGCTTGCTTCGTTCAGCGAGGAACAACTTACCCGCTGGCATGATTTAACCGGAGAAGCCGTCGACGGTCTCAACGAGCTGCCCTTCGGCCCCCACGGCCCCAAGCCGCTGCACCGGTAGCTCGCCGATTTTGGAGAGTCTCCTGCTTTCTGGAACAATTGGTAACGCCGAAGGTCGATGTAGCCGCGCTCGCGGCGTGCCCCCATAGCCCTCGTGTTCTACAAACTCCGGACGCCGCCGCGCTTGCGTTCTCCAGTCCCGTAGGGACGGCAGAGTTTAGCCGTGGGCGCAAGCCCACGAAAGGCAACGCTAACGATCGGCGCAGCCGCGTAGCGGCGACAGAGCGCGTAGCGTGCTATCTCTATCGCCGCTACGCGGCTTTGCCAAATCTATCGCATCAATACCGTGGGCTCGCGCCCACGGCTAAACTCTTTCGCCGCTGCGCGGCTGACACGCGAGATATGTAGAACAACGAAGGCTGCGCCCTGGGCTATGGAATATGATCTCTTCGGGATCGGGCCACGGTGGGCTTGCCCCCCGTCGAGCGCATCTGACCGGAAGTGCGGTTACCGCGCAGCTAGGGAATGAGTGCCTGCGCCAGGTCATCACGCAGGTCGTCGAAGGCTTCCAGGCCGACACTGAGGCGGATCAGGCCGTCGGAGATGCCGTGTGCGCGGCGAGCGACGGGATCGTAACTGGCGTGCGACATCGCCGCGGGCTGCTCAATCAGCGATTCGACCGCGCCTAAACTCACGGCCAGTTGAAACAGCTTCGTGCTCTCGACCACTTTTTTCGCCTTCTCGAAACCGCCGGTCACTTCAAAGCTGAGCATGCCGCCAAAACCGCCCGACATTTGGCGTTGTGCGATCTCATGCCCGGGATGCTGCGGCAGGCCGGGATAGAGCACGCGAGCAACCTGCGAATGGCCGCTTAAAAACTGGGCAATCTTCAGCGCCGTCGCCGATTGCTCGCGCACGCGCAGCTCCAAGGTTTTCAGCCCACGCGAGCAGAGGAACGACTCAAACGGTCCCAGTACGCCGCCCGTGGCGTTCTGGATGAAGTACAACTTGTCGAACAGGGCACGATCGGCGACGACGAGCGCGCCACCTAGCACGTCGCTATGTCCGCCGATAAACTTGGTGGCCGAGTGCATCACGATATCGGCGCCCAGCTCCAAGGGACGCGTCAAGGCGGGCGAGGCCAGCGTATTATCGACGCCCAGCAATATGCCATGTCGTTTGGCAATTTCGGCGCAGGCCGCGATGTCGGTCAACGACATGAGCGGGTTGCCGGGGCTTTCGATCCAGATTAGCCGGGTGTACGGTGTGATGGCCGCTTCGAGTTGCTCCAGGTCGGCGGAATCCACGAGGGTGGTGGTGATGCCCGACCGATCGACCACTTTGTGCAGCAGCCGGTAGGTGCCGCCATAGATGTCGGCGCCGGCGACCACGTGGTCGCCGTTGGCCAGGAGCATGGTTACGCAATGTGTGGCGGCCATGCCGGAAGCAAAGGCCAGCGCGCCGCAACCGCCTTCCAGGTCG
>DASSFG010000648.1:0-5126 GCA_035694685.1 Pirellulales bacterium | reverse complement strand
GTCCGTGAGAAAGACCCACGAAATGTGTGTCTCGACCAGCGAAACGCCACTGGTCCGCTCGGGATAGCTGCCGGGACGTGAAAGCAGCTCCACGAGAGGCGCAGAAGACCTCGTGTCGCTGCAAGCGCTCTGTTGTGCATTGGGACTATTCACGGTTTCCATTGTCAGGGCGGCGAGGGTCATGTTCCCATCCTTTCATGTAGCTCCGGCGGGGCACGACTCGACGCAACGCAAAACCGGGGCCGTTGTCTCGTTGTGCTATACATCTCGAGAATCTGAGAATCGTCCCCTGCGCGGCGGCACCAACCTTTGGAGTGCGGCGATTTATCGCCGCTTTTGTCGGTAGCGGAGCGACCTTTCTTTGGTCGTGCCGGTTCTTGGTCGCCGGCCGACGCATCAAAAGAAAGCGGCTCCGCCGCAAGTCAAAGCGGCGAGAAATCGCCGCACTCCAAAGGGTTGCGACCCCTTCGGTGCGGTGGACCATGGTCGTAGGTGTCATGCGTTACGACCTTGTGTAGAACAACGAGGGCCGTTGTCGGGACAGAATGGCGAAGGTCAATGACGCATGGCGAAAGAGCGACGAATGAGAAGCTCAAGGAACAGCGGCCCTGAACTGCTGTGCGGCTAGGCACATCGTTGACGCAAACGCACGGCGGCAACGGACGGACGCGGACATCTTAAAGGACCAATCGTCATTCGTGCTTCGTCATTCGTGCTTCGTCATTTTGTGCCGGCTCTTTCGCGACACGGCGCACCGTTTGCCTTCTCTCCCGGTGCCAAAAACGCAATCCAAGGAATCGCTCGTGCCCGTTCATAATCTGGATAAAATCTTTCGACCACGCACGGTCGCCGTCGTCGGCGCCAGCGATCAACGCGGTAAAGTCGGCTACACGTTGTTGGAAAATTTGCGGACTGGCGGTTTTGCAGGTACGATCTGGCCCATCAACGCCAACCGATCCACCGTTCAAGGCCTGCCGGCGGTGGCGCACGTCGGCGAGTTGACAGCGACGCCCGACCTGGCGGTGATTTGCACGCCCGCTCCCACCGTGCCCGCGGTGGTGCGTGAGTGCGGCGAGCTGGGCGCGCGCGGCGTGATTATCATCTCCGCCGGTTTTCGCGAGACGGGCGCGGAGGGGCGTGTACTCGAAGACGAGGTCCGCCGAGAGGCGGCCCGCTTCGACGGTATGCGGATCATCGGACCAAATTGCCTGGGTGTGATGGCGCCGCACTCGCGGTTGAACGCCAGCTTTGCCGCGGCTTCGCCACCGGCCGGGCGAGTCGCCTTCCTCTCGCAATCGGGCGCGCTCTGCACTTCGGTGCTCGACTGGGCGCTGGAAGAGGAAATCGGATTCTCTTACTTCATCTCGGTTGGCAACATGCTCGACGTCGGTATCGGCGACCTGATCGACTATCTGGGCGCCGATGCGAACACTGATTCGATCGTGCTGTACGTGGAGTCGATCGACCATGCCCGGCAATTCATGTCGGCGGCGCGGGCCTTTGCGCGCCACAAGCCGATTGTCGTCTACAAGGCGGGCCGTTTCCCCCAGTCGGCCCAGGCGGCGGCCTCGCACACCGGAGCGATGGCGGGAGTCGATGCCGTGTACGATGCGGCCTTCCGTCGGGCCGGCGCCGTGCGCGTGTCGGAGGTGGACGATCTGTTCGACTGTGCCGCTATGCTGGCCCGCAAACGGCTGCCCAAGGGCCCGCGGCTGGCCATCGTTACCAATGCCGGCGGACCGGGCGTAATGGCGACCGACGCACTGCTCGCGCGGCAAGGCACGCTGGCCCAACTCTCCAGCCCGTTGTTGTCGCGTTTGAACGACGTATTGCCTGCCGCCTGGTCGCACGGCAACCCAGTCGACGTGTTAGGCGATGCTCCGCCGGAACGCTTCGCCGCGGCATTGGAACTGGTGCTTGCCGACGAGTCGGTCGACGCCGCTCTCGTCATTCTCACGCCCCAGGCCATGACCGATCCGACGGCCGCGGCCTATGCAGTGGGCAACGTGGCGGCCCGCTCACGCAAGCCGGTGCTGGCCGCGTGGATGGGCGGCAAGTCGGTGCGCGAAGGCATGCAGGCGCTGCGCCGACGCAACGTGCCGACCTATCAAACACCCGCACACGCAATTCGCGCGTTCACGCACCTGGTCGAATATGCAACCAATCTGGAGACACTGTTTGAAACGCCGCGCGAAGTGCCTTTGAAGTTCCAGGTCGATCGCGCCGCGGCACGCGGCCGGTTCCAGGAACTTGTCGCGGCCGGCCAGGACATTCTCTCCGAGGAAGCCTCGAAGGAGCTGCTCGACGCCTACGGACTAACTAGCGCCATGCCGGTCTTGGCGTCGACCGCCGAAGAAGCAGTCCGGCTCGCGTGTCAGATCGGCTTCCCCGTGGTGCTCAAGATTGCCTCGCCCGATATCACGCACAAGACCGATGCGGGCGGCGTGGCGCTCGATTTGGCGGACGAGGGCCAGGTGCGAGCGGCGTTCGATCGAGTGGTGCAGGCGGCCCGCGACAAGCGGCCCGATGCGCGTCTCACTGGTGTAACGGTCGAGCGCATGATCGCGGCGCCGGACGGCGTGGAACTGATTCTCGGCAGCAAACAGGATCCGGTGTTCGGAGCGGTCATTCTATTGGGGGCCGGCGGCGTGATGGCCGAATTGCTTCAGGACCGTGCCTTGGGCTTGCCGCCGTTGAACGAACGGCTGGCGACGCGGCTGCTCGAGTCGTTGCGATGCTGGCCCTTGCTCAACGGCTACCGAGGCCGCCCCGCGGTAGACATCGAGCGCCTGATCGAGATCATCATGCGGTTTTCGTATCTCGTGGCCGACTTCCCGGAGATTCTGGAAATCGACGTCAATCCCTTGGTGGTGACGCCGCGCGACGTCGTGGCGCTCGACGCTCGCATGGTGGTCGATCGCCAGCGCCTGGCGGAACCTCCCCGGCCTTTCAGCCATCTCGCCATACGGCCCTACCCTGAGCAGCTCGTCCGTCGCGTGCCGTTGGGCGAGGGTGGCGAAGCTCTGTTGCGAGCGATCAAGCCGGAAGACGAACCGCTTTGGCGTGACTTATTGGCAAGCTGTTCGCAGGAGTCGATCTGGTCGCGATTTGGCTATCTCTTCACCGAGACCAGCCACGAGATGGCCACGCGCTTTTGCTATCTCGATTACGACCGTGAGTTGGCCATCGTGGCCGAGTTGGAAGAGGGGGGGAAAAAGAAGTTGGCCGCGGTCGGGCGTCTGGTCGCCGATCCCGATCATCAGCAAGCGGAATACGCCCTGCTGGTGGCCGATCGCTGGCAATCGCATGGGCTAGGCGGAGCAATCACGGATTTCTGTCTGGAAATCGCCGCCGGCTGGGAACTGCGCCAAGTCACGGCCCAAACGACGTCGATGAACACCCGCATGCTGGCAATCTTTCGCGATCGCGGCTTTGAGTTTACACACTACGCGCCGGACGTCGTCGCTGCCAGCAAGCGTCTGGCCTTTGCCGACAGGGAGGACACTAAATAACCGTGCGCGATTACCGGACATTCAGCGGGCTTTTTTGGGGATGTCAGTTGCGCATCTTCGCGGTCGTGCGGCGTTTTTGGGCTTTCGGGCAAGCGGGACGCCTACACCGTCGACGGGCCGACGATTTGATCTAGCGCCCAGCGGCAGGCGTCGCGCACGAGGGGCTCGCTGTCGGTGAGGCCGCGTTTGAGCGCAGGTACGGCCGCTGGCAGGCGTTGATTGCCGAGCACGATGGCGGCGTTTCGCAGCAGGCCGCGACGTTTGGACCGCCAGAGCGGCGTGTGACGGAAACGCCGGCGAAAGGCCTCGTCGTCCAGAGCAAATAGTCCGGCGAGCTCCATCGGGTTGGCGTCGGCGGCCGGCTGAAACGCCGGCTCGGGAGCGAGCGGCGAGCGATGGTTCCAAGGACATACGTCCTGGCACGCGTCGCAGCCGAACAGCCAATCGCCGACGCCCGGTCGCAGTTCCTCCGGAACCGGCCCGCGAAGTTCGATCGTCAAATAGCTGATGCAGCGGCGGCTGTCGAGCACGTAGGGTGCGACGAAGGCCGCGGTGGGACAGGCATCGAGGCATGCCCGGCAGGTGCCGCAATGGTCGGCCTCGTGCGGAGCGTCGTAGTCCAGTTCGTGGTCGGTCAACAGCGCCGCCAGAAAGAACCAGCTTCCGAAGTGCTTGTTCAAAAGCAGCGTGTTCTTGCCGATCCAGCCTAGCCCGGCAAGCTGAGCGAACTCACGTTCCAAGAGCGGTGCCGTATCGACCACGCCGCGCACTTTGGCCTGTGGAGCAAGCTCTACGACCAGCGCAGCCAGCCTTTTCAGCCGATCGTGGATCAGATCGTGATAGTCGTCGCCCCAGGCATAGCGCGAAACGCGGCCTTGGCCGGGCACGACCGCCGCCGGCTCCGCCGTGCGATAGGGCAGGCCCAACAGCATCAAGCTGCGGACGCCGTCGAGCACGCTCCGCGGATGTTCGTATGCCGCACGGCGCTCGCTCAGATAACTCATTTCGCCCGCAAAGCCGGCGTCGAGCCACTCGTGAAACCGATGCATGCCGCTCGGCGTGACCGCCGGGCAAATGCCCGTCAGTGCGAAGCCCAGTTCTTTAGCGCGGTGCTTTAGCGCGTTGGTCAATTCGTCGCGGTCCATCCCTACAGTGTTCTACGCTGGGCAGGGCGGATCAAGTGGCATTCAGGGTCGATTGAGATGTGGCCGTGGCTTGTCGCCTTGTGCTTAGTCAGGTCTGAGTTTTTAGGTGCAGCCAACAAATGGGTTCTGTAGGGAACGCACTCCGTGGCGTTCCGTGAACCACCAATTGACTATCCACCGGTGCGCAAAGGAACGCCACGGAGTGCGTTCCCTACAAACGCCGAGCCAAACGTTTGCGTTGACAAAGCACTAGTTGCAACGGGTGTGCAGCTCGCAAGCGCGCTTGTCCCACCCTACTTCGGCAATTTGGCGAGGCGCGATGGCTCAGCGATGGCCAGGCTGCGCGAGCGGAAAACGGCGACTTTGGCCCAGGGCTTCCGCGGATGAGCGTCGAACTCGAGCACTTCGTCGTAACCGCCGGCCGGTCCGCAAAGCCACTGACGATCGAAAGACCGTTCGTCGAACTCGA
>DASSFG010000647.1:0-14755 GCA_035694685.1 Pirellulales bacterium | reverse complement strand
TCACGGCCACCAGCAATTCACGGTACTCCTCCGGTAGTGCGTCCATTGCCCTTTCCATGCGCTCAAGATCCTCGGCGAGAACCATCAGGCTGCTGGGGCCGGGCCCGGACGGAGCCGCCACATCTATAAGCGGATTTCCGTTGTCACCCGAACGCGGGCCGAGCGGTTTTTCGCGGCCCGGGTCGCGGCACTGGTGGGCCTCCCAGTAGTCAATCAGATCACGGATACGGTGCTCGACCAGGCAATTCAGGTGCTTCATGAACGCACCCTCGGTACGAAACTCGAACGCTTGAAGGTCGCCGAGCACCTCTTTCATCACGTCCTGCACGACGTCCGACGATTGCAGCTTGCCCCGCAGTTTCGCGCCCAGCCGGATGCGGACCGACCGGAGCACGCGTTGCCAATATCGGGCGCAAAGGTCGTTGAGCGCCGCCCGGTCGCCGTGTTGAACGCGGTCGATCAAGACCTGTGTTGTGAGGGTCTCGGGCATTCGAGAGGGTTCAGGGTTCGGGGTTCAGGGTTCAGGAAGCGACCATCGAGCTCGCCTCGATGGTGAAGAAGATGGTTAGCTAGTCAGGACGTATGATCGTTCTTTTGCGACCCCATCCAGCTCGCCTGGATGGTGAGGGAGATTGTAGCCTGCTGATAGCCGAAAACGAATCTTATTCACCATCCAGGCGAGCTGGATGGGGCCTGACGCTCGTCTGCGGTCGAGAGTTAGCCAACCATCTGCTTCACCATCCGCACGAGGCGGATGGGGTCGGAACAGAAACATCACCGCGCGGCGGCCGCGTTTCTCACAAAATCAGCTCAAGCGCGTTCGGTTAGCCCACGGATCCCGCTAACGATGATGACGGGCAAAATGGCCCGAGTAAATCATCACCCCAAAGAAATTGGAGACCGAGAAATGTTGCGGAACGCTTGTTTGAGTCTGGCGGTTGTGGTGGCTTCGATGTTCGCGGCCGGCGAGGCGAACGCCCAGGTCGGAGTAAGTGGGCACTATCGGCACAACGCCAACGGTGGTTTCAGCTATGTGCGACCGCATGTCCGCACGCACGCCGACACTAGTTTTTACAACAACTGGAGCACCTACCCGAACGTTAATCCCTACACCGGCACGATTGGCACGCACCACCGGCCCAGCTATAGTTACGGCGGCGGGCTCGGTTCCAGCCAGCGTTCGACCAGGAGCTGGTTCGGCTGGTAGGGCGCGGCGATTTGCCTGCGCGGCCTAGCGGAGTGATAGCCGCGAAGCCTCCCGTTCGCTTTGTAGTTCCAGCTCCGCCTGGGAAAGCTCCGGCGGCGGGAGGCGCGGGCGTGCAGGCGACTTTTGGTCGGCACCTCTGTTTCAAACACGCGGCATTTCAGCCGCGCGGCAAGCAGTACCGTGGCGCCCGCCGTCACCGAGACAGTCCCACCCTACGCGTCGTCACCACCTCACCGCACGGAGAATTGCCTCAAAGGCCCGGCAATGTTAGGATGAGGTGGAAGGTGTGGTTTCCAACAATCCCGGCGGTGACCGACGTCGGTTCTTATGCGCGATCTGTTGAGCTGGAACATCTCGCTCGGACGTTGGGGCGGCGTGCAGTTGCGCTTGCACGTGTTCTTTGTGCTGTTCGCACTGGTGGCCTTGCTGCTCGTTCCCAGCGGCGCCAATCAGAAGCTGTTCTGGGAAACGACGGCGGTGCTGGGCATTTTTCTCGTCAGCGTGTTGCTGCACGAAATAGGTCACACGCTGGCCGCCTGGCGAGTTGGTGGTTCCGTGGATCAAATCGTGCTCTGGCCGTTGGGCGGCCTGACGCAGGTCAATCTCTCGCATGACCCGCAAAGCGAGTGGATCATCGCCATCACGGGGCCGCTCGTCAACGTTGGGATTTGTCTGCTGACAACGCTGGTCTTGGTCGCCGAACGTTTTAATCCGGTCGACTTGCTCAATCCGTTACTGCCACCCGTCGAACCGGCCGGGCTGACGTGGCTCAACGCCTGCCAGTGGCTGCTGTGGATCAACTGGTTGCTGTTCTTAGTCAACTGTCTGCCGGCCTTACCGTTCGATGGAGGTCGCGCGCTGCGGGCGCTGCTATGGATGCACCACGACTTCCGACAAGGAGTGGTGCTTGCGGCGCGCGTCGCGCAAGTTGTCGCACTGTTGCTGTGGGTAGTGGCGGTTTTTATCCATCGCAGCGGCGCCTACAGTTTTGCGGCACTGCCGTTTGTCCTGGTGGGCATATTGTTGTTTTTCAGCGCCAAGCAGGAGATCGACCGTTTAAATGAGGCCGAATCGGACGACGCCCTTTTCGGCTACGACTTCTCGCAGGGCTACACCAGCCTGGAAAAGGCCGCCCCCTCGCGAAAGCCGGCCATGAGCCCCGTGCGGAAATGGCTCGACGATCGCCGTACCCGGCGGCTCGAGCGTCAGCGGCAGCTCGAAGCCGAGGAAGAGCGGCGCGTCGATGAGGTGCTCGCTCGCTTGCACGACCTTGGCATGCACGGCCTGTCGGAAGACGAACGAGCGCTGCTCAATCGCGTCAGCGCCCGCTATCGTAGCCGCCATCGCCCATAGAATTGCCCTGCCGCGTCCAGGCCGCACGGACGTTATGACCAGCCTGACGGTCTTTTTTATGTAGGTCGTTAATTCCTAACCCAACGTTGCTCGCCCAGGGAAGCTCGACGCGTTAGCGAGGGAAGGGCCCGTTATTTCCCTCGCTAACGCGTCGGGCTTCCACCATCTGCGCCTCCGGCAACACACGGTTAGCACACCACCTACGGCCGCTTTGCCGCGCAACGGCTGATGACCTAGAGTTGTGGAGACAGTTTTTCCTCCCGGGAACGACTTGCCTTGTATCCACTCTCGCACACAGCATCTGCTGCCACAATCGACCCGACGGCCATCGCCGAGCGAGCGGCCGCGCCCGGCGTGTTGCAGCCTTGGTCGAGCGTCCTCGCCCCCGAGGTGTCGGCCGATCTCGAACGGTGGTTTTGCACCGGGTTTTCGCTCATCGATGGCCAGACCGGTGAACCGGTCGAACTTTCCGCCGACCACGGCCGCATCGACTGGCTGATGCGCGGCGCGCTTTGTCGCGAAGTCGCCCAGCGCGGCGGTCCCGAGATCATCGAGGAGGACGGTCCCTGCCTGCTGTTGGCGATTCCCTTTACCAGCGAAAAACGATCGCTGGTCGCGGTGGGTGCTTTTCTTACTCGGCAAGCGGTTGACGGGGCCGACGTCAATCGCGTTGCGAATATGCTTGGTCTGAACGCTACGGCAGCGGAGGATTGGATTGCCGAGCAAAAAGCCATCGACGCCAACGTGCTCGAACGCCTGGCGGCCGTGGCCTGCGAGAAGCTGGCCGGCGACGACCAGATTGATGAGCTGGAGAACGAAGTCGAGAAGCTGTCATCGAACCTGGGGGCGACGTTTGAAGAAATCAGTCTGCTTTACCGGTTGACGCACAACCTCAAACTGTCGAGCAACGACGAAGAGCTGGGCCAACGGGCGCTGGAATGGCTGTCGGAAGTGTTGCCCGCCGAATGTTTTCTCTTGCAACTGGTGGCGGGCACTACCGCCGACATGCCGGCTGCCGACGCACGCACCGAACCGGTGCTGCTCTCTTACGGCGATTGCGACCTGACGGCGGCCGACTTCAGTTCGCTGGTGAGCGAGTTGGGCCTGCGATCGGGCAGCCGCCCCGTGGTGCTCAACCACGTGCGACAAGAAGAGTTCGGCTGGCGGTATTCGGGCGTGCGTGAGCTGGTGATCGTGCCCGTCGCTGAGGGCGAACGGCTCTTCGGCTGGCTGGCCATCGTCAATCATGCGACCGGCGGCGAGTTTGGCACCGCGGAGGCCAGCCTGCTCAGCTCGGTGGGCGCCATGCTCGGCATTCACAGCGGGAACATCGACCTTTACCGCCAGCAAGCCGAGCTGTTCGTCGGCGTCGTGAAGGCCATGAGTTCGGCCATCGATGCGAAAGACCCGTACACGCGTGGGCACAGCGACCGCGTGGCCCGCGTGGCGGTGCGCTTGGCACAGGAGCTCGGCTGCGACAGCGAGACGCTCAAGACCATCTATTTTTCGGGACTGCTGCACGACATTGGCAAAATCGGCGTCAACGAAGACGTGCTCCGCAAGCCGGGCAAGCTGACCGAAGCGGAGTTCGAGCACATCAAGACGCACGTCATCGTCGGCTATCGTATTCTGGCCGACTTGAAAAACGTGTCGCACATGCTGCCCGTAGTCTTGCACCACCACGAGGCCTGGGACGGCTCCGGTTATCCACACGGCCTGGCCCGCGAGGACATACCCTACCTGGCCCGCATCGTGGCCGTGGCCGATTCTTACGACGCCATGGCCAGCGACCGCCCCTACCGACCGGGCATGGAAGACGAGCGGCTCGACCAGATCATTCGCTCAGGGGCCGGGCAACAGTGGGATCCCAAGATCGTCGAAGCGTTTTTCCGCGCCCGCGAAGACATTCGCGCCATTTCAGGACGCGGCCCGGAAATCAGCCAACCGGTTGAGCAGAACTGGTTGTAATATAGCCGCGAGTTGCGCCGCGGCTCTTATGCGCTTTTCGGCGTTCTCATGCTCTTTTGCGCCGCATGTATCCGAAGACGTTCCCGTAGAGCGAGTTTTCGAAGCAATGCTCGCTTTGATGGCGAATGTCTTCGATCTCGCCAAGCTTCGAGGCCCATTCTCCATCTGCTTCGAGCTTTGCTGCGTGTGACCACATGCCGTCCGAATCGACATAAAGAGCGACCTTTTCAAAGCCGTCTTCGGGATTACCGTCATCACAAGATTCGTAGCCAATCTGCGCAAAGCAACTCTGCAACGCTTCGGGACCATCTCCTTGGTCAGCTCCCGGCGGCCAGTAGTAACCCGGCACGGGTATCAACGTAGGTGACCATTTGCGCGTCGTATCGCCCGCTGCAAAAGCGACGCAATTGTACGCTGCATCCTTGGGGCTGGCGACGCGATAACCACTAGCCTTCAGGTCGGGAAAGATTGCCTCGTCGCTGGCGTCGAGGTGGTCAGATAGCCCGCCGTTGTTCCCCATTGCAACCAAGCCTCCGTCATTGCCTGCATGTTGCCGGCAATTTCCTCGCTGATCGGGTTTTCGCCCGTGATGGCTGTCAAGGCCCAGAACCAATCATTGGGGCCGTGCTCCGCCAGGTCGAGCAAAATGCAGCGCACAACGGGTGGCCCCATGCCAATGATGTTCTGATAGGCGGGGTGCATCGCGCGCTTGTTGACGTTCGAAAAAAGCTTTGTCTCTTGCTTCCAGGTCGATGCGAGCGCCCGAAACCTCTCGGCCACATCAAGGTCAACGTCGCGACCATTTTCGCAGAGCTTTTGATTCATCTTCATTCTCAGTCGCCCCTCGCGTACCTTGTAGATTATATCCCCATTTTCGAGCCAATCGAGAGCAACGCAGCCACAAAGTGCGGCACCGTCGCTTCGGTTGGGCTGGCGCTCGCACGTTCTCTTTTTTTCAAAATTGCAGTGGCCCGCGACGAACACGACCGCGAAGATCTCATGGCTGAGGCCACTGCGCTGGCCGAGCGCGCCGAGCTGCGCGTGCCCGCCGAGCAGGAACCAGTCGTCGTGGGCTTTCGCCGCAATGGCGCGGCCAGCGTTTTTTTCGGCGCGGAACCGGCTTACCATTTCAACACGGCTGGCGAGCTGCGTCGCGCGTATGTCGCGGGGTTGCTGTACAAGGCCGAACGCGCAAGGCTTGTCTCGCTGCGTCGCCAGCGCGTGCCCGGCGAGGTGCAATTGCTGCGGCACGACTTGACCGACGAGGAGACGAGTGCCTTCCTGGCCGAGTTCGTTTCCCGGCTCGACTCACTCCGAACCGCCTTCTCCAGCGGCGCATGCCGGGTGTTGCGTCAGGCGCCGGAAAACGCCGACGTGCTCGCTCGCATCCGCCGGTGGCTAGACAGCCTTTCTCCGCCAGTGGCCGTGGCGGCCACGCCGCGCGTGAGCAACTGACGAGCTGGCTTTTTTCTCGCCAGGTCAGGCTTGCTTTCAGCGGCGCTTTGGCCTATCCTCCCGCCCCCGTCTGTGGTCATTTCGCGCTTAAACCGGGCAAGCTATGCCAACTCAGCGTACAGTCTGCCGACTGTCGACTCTGGTAATTTGCCTCTGCGCGGGGTGCGCACTCACTCCCACTGCACAAAAATCGGCCGATGCCCTGTCAGCGGGGCAAAGCGCGCCCGCCGACACAGCCACGTCGCCTGCTGCCAGTCCCCCGGTGGGTCCAGTCCAAAACGATGCGGCGAGGCACGGTCAACCCCTTCCACCCAACACATCGGCATCGGCTGTAGCACCGAAGCCATCGCAGACCGCCGCCCCCGATCCTCGCGTGATTGACGACGTGCTGGCGGAACTGGCGTCGTTGGGGCAGATTCAGCCCGAAGCTCAAAAACGGCTCATCGAGGATCTGCGCAAGACCGATCCGGCCTATTGGCCAATGCTCGTACAAACCTTCCGGGCAACGCTCGCCTACCGCCGCCGAAACGCTGAAAAGGCAGTCGACGCTCCTTCGACCGCGGCTCCTGCTTCCACCGCAGCGGCGCCGGCGGAGGTCGTGCAGGTGGCCGCTGTCGAGCCGGTGCGGCAAGCGGCGAACGCGCCACCGAGCGAACAAGAGCACGTTGCGAGTCAGACGGAACCGCCCGCAGCCTCTGCTCCGCAGGCAGCTCCGCCCTCCAATGGGATCACGGCTCCTTCGGCGCCCGTGCCTGCCGACGCGGCGACGACGAAAGCGCCGTTGGCCGGTGATTGGCGGCAGCACCTGGATGCGGCGATTGCCGAACTTCAGCGTCAGACGAACGACCGGCCGGCAGACGCCGAGTCGCTGGCGAACCACGTCTATTTGCGGCTGCTTGACCTGGCGGCTGGACGTCGAGACGACGCGCTGAAACCAATCGCCGGACTTCCGCCCGCACAGCAAGATTATTGGTCGAAGCAGTTGTTTGCCCTCAGCACCTATCTCGATCGCAATTCGAACGATCCAACGCGCCGTGCCACCGAGGCCGGCATCCACCTGTCGCGTGCCGTCGCCGCTTTAGGCGAGCAAGGCCAGCTCGTGGTGCGCAACCTGGCGTTTTGCACCGACGTTCACAGCTACGGCGTGCTAAAACGCTTCGAGCCGGCGGAGTTCCATGCCGGGCAAAAGGTCCTGGTCTACGCCGAAATTGAGAATTTCAAAAGCGAAGACACCGCACAAGGCTTCCATACTTCACTGGAAGCGAGCTATCAGATTCTCGATCGTCAGGGACAGCGCGTCGCGCACGGCGAACTAGCGCTCACGGAAGAACACTGCCAGAACCGTCGCCGCGACTTTTTCGTGCGCTACTTTATCGACCTACCGAAAAACATCTATGAGGGCGGCTACACTCTCGAGCTCACGATTGAAGACCAGCTCGGCCGTAAAATTGGCCAATCATCGATCGATTTTATCGTCAAGCAAAAGTAGGATGTGCCGCGTTAACCGAGCGGAAATGCAGTCGAAACGCACGACACCGCGACCATGGTCCACCGCACCAACGGGATCGCAACTCTTTGGAGTGCGGCGATTTATCGCCGCTTTGGCTTGCGGCGGAGCCGCTTTCTTTTGATGTACCGGCCGGCGACCAAGAACCGGCACGACGAACGAAAGGTCGCTCCGCGACCGACAAACGGGGCGATAAATCGCCGCACTCCAAAGGCCGGTGCCGCCGCACAGGGGACGATTCTCGAGATGTGTAGAACAATGAGCGCGCACCTCTCCGGCCAGTCGCGATCGGATCCCATCGTCTCCGGCGATACGGTATATTCACGTACTGGAGCAACTGATCGACCTGACTAGCAAGCACGGAGTTTCATGACCGCGCCTAACACACGTTCTCAGGTTCGCCGGCTGGCGAAACGGGCCGTTTATGACCGCGCGGCCATCGAGGCGATTCTCGATGAAGGGCTGATTTGCCACGTTGGCTTCGTCGCGGACGGGCAACCCTTTGTGATTCCGACGATTCA
Source organism: Pirellulales bacterium (assembly GCA_035694685.1). GTDB lineage: Bacteria > Planctomycetota > Planctomycetia > Pirellulales > JAICIG01 > DASSFG01. The sequence continues at coordinate 6,744 of DASSFG010000647.1, read as the reverse complement.
CGTGCGCATCGGCGACTCGGTCTATTTGCACGGCTCGCCCGCGAGCCGCATGTTGCAGACGCTGGCAGCCGGCGGGGAAGCATGCCTGACTGTGACCTTGGTCGACGGGCTGGTGCTGGCCCGCTCGGCCTTTCACCATTCGATGAACTATCGCTCCGTCGTGCTGTTCGGCCGTGGTTCGCCCGTCGAGGACGAACGGCAAAAGCTCGACGTGCTAAACTGCTTGAGCGAGCATTTGATTCAAGGACGTTGGGCGGAAGTGCGCAGCCCCAACCCGAACGAGCTAAAAGGTACGCTCGTGGTCCGCATTCCCATCGATGAGGTTTCGGCCAAAGTACGCACCGGCCCACCGCTCGATGACGAGGAAGATTATGCCCTTACCGTCTGGGCCGGTGTCTTGCCCCTGCGGCTGGCGGCTTCACTGCCAGTTGCCGATCCGCGCCTGCCGGCGGACATTCCCGTGCCTGGTTATGCCAGCGATTATCGTGGACCGAGGCCGGCGAGGTAGGGAGCGGCACTCGTGGAGCGGCGTATCTATTCTGCCGCGGCCGAGAGAAACTCATCAATGTCTTGCCGCGATGAGATCGCCAGGTCGGAGTCGCGAAGGGCGACGAGGTTGGTTTCGTCGCCGCGCTTGAGAATCTCGACGCGCGCTTGACGGTCGTTCGCGCCTGGCAGGCAGGCCACCACGTATGAGTCGCCAATGACGCTCAGGTGGTTGTTGCGCAGACAGACTTCCAGCCCCGTTCGCTCGTCGACGCCAAACCCGATTACGTCGGGATGGGCGCTGACCACACCTAGCAGGCGGTTCAGGCGGTTGCGGCGGAGCAAGTGTTGGTCGATCACGGTGTCGGGCAAGAGGCCCAGCCCGCTCGCCTCGACTGCATTGCCGCGCCCGCCGGCGATCATCAGGGGCGACATGACAGCGGCACCGGCCGAGCTACCGCCGACCACCCCGCCGCGGTTGAGCACCCCTTTGATCTCCCGCTCGATTTGCGTGCCCGCATAGGTCGCCGACAACCATTCTTGATCGCCGCCGCCCAACCAGACGCCGGTGGCGCCGGCCACCGCCCGCACGAACGCCGCCGTGTTGGCCACTTTCGGCGACTCGGCGCTGACGATTTGCACCGAGCGGGCGCCCAGCCGCTTCCAGGGTTCCAGAAAGGCCTGCGAGAGTTCTTCGTCGTCGCCGACGTAGATTCCCGGAATGACGACGATGCGCGACTCCTGGCCTCCCGCGCGGTCATAAAAGCGGCGTCGCAGCTCGTCGGGCAACTTTCCGCCGCCGCAGATCAGCAGCGTGCCACCAGGCTCGGGCCGCACCTGCGCCTCCAAAGATGTTTGGCCTTCCGATCGCAGTCGCCACAGCCATCCCGATAAACCCACAACGACCGACAAGGCCACGACAATCACCGAATATCCCGCCCTCCGTGGAACCTGCCGGCCGAGCACGCCGGAGGCAACCGCGATGACTTTTAGCGACATGAATTCACGGCCCTTGGCCGCACCCTGGGTGACTTTACCTGCACACGGCCGGTTCCACCGGCCGCCATCCTATTCTACCGTGCTTCGTGAAATGGCAAAGAGACGTTCCGGGCAACAATGTCTTATATGGTCGTATATGGGGCACTCTGCATGATGAACAGGGATTTGCGGGTCGCCAATAGCAGTGTTACGCTTGCGTCAACCGCCAGCACCTAAAAGAACGAAAGAAATGTCACGTCCGTTTGACGCTACCCTCAAGGAATTGGTTCGTCGTTACCCGCTTGACTGGCTCGCCGGCTTGGAACTCGACGTTCAGCTTCCGGTCCGCGCGTTGGACGTTGATCTCTCGACGGTTTCAGCCGAGGCCGATACCGTGCTGGGAATCGGCGAGCCGCTTTCGTCGTTGGTTCACATCGAGTTTCAAAGCAGCCGCGACGCATCGCTTTCGCGGCGGCTGTTCATGTACAATGGGATATTGCACGCGAGATTCCACGTTCCGGTGCATAGTGCGGTGGTTCTGCTTAGGAGGCAGGCAGACAACCCGGCGATGAACGGGGTGCTAGGTTACGAGACGCAAGGCGGACGGGCGGGAGTTGAGTTTCGTTTCGAGGTTGTACGAATATGGGAACGGCCGGCCACGGCGATGCTCACAGGAGGTCTGGGAATGGTGCCGCTGGCGCCTTTGGGCGAATTGCCCTCTGGCAGTTCGCCAGAGGCGGCGCTGGCGGGCTTGTTACGGCGAATCGACGAGCGGCTGGAGGCCGAACTGCCGCCCGCCGACGCCAAGCGGCTGTTGACGGCCGCCTTTGTGCTGACCGGAATGCGTGTTCCGCGCTCCATTTTGACGACTGTTGAGGAGGCTCTGACTATGGTTGACTGGCGCGATTCCAGCGCTTACGAATTGATCGTCGAGGAAGGCATGGCGAAAGGCATGGCACAAGGCATGGCACAAGGCATGGCACAAGGCTTGCGAACGATGCTGCTGCGGATTGGCGCACGACGGTTCGGACCAGCGCCCGCCGTCGTGCACGAATCGCTCAACTCGATCGACGATATCGAGCGGCTCAATCGCATGGGCGAGCGAGCGCTCGAGGTCGCCAGTTGGCAAGAACTGCTCGATACGCCTTGATCGGCCTTTTTCGGGCTTTGTGGCCGGCCTTGCTCCGTCGGCCCCGTGGTGTCTTGCCTTCGCCGTCCTATCAATTATTACAACCGGCCCGCTCGTTGGCGCAATGGCGGCCGGGCGCAGGGCAAAAACATTGAGACAGCGACATCCGGCGTTTACTATGGGCGTTGAACGCACACGCTCGTGCGGTCGTCCCCTCTACTCGATTATCGGGTGAAATGCCATGAATCGCGTCCCTTCGCTGACTCCTCTGGTATTGATCTTCTGCTTCCCAGCGGCGCCAGCGTGCGCCGATGGTCCGCCGCTCGATGCGCCGCGGCCGATTGAAGCACTTGACACGGTGTTTATGGAAGAGATGACCTGGATGGAAGTGCGCGATGCCATCGCGGCGGGCAAGACAACCGCCATCGTCGCCACCGGAGGCGTCGAGCAAAACGGCCCTTACCTGGCGACCGGCAAGCACAACTTTATCTTGCGGCCCACGACGCAGGCCATCGCACGGCGGCTCGGCAACGCGCTGGTGGCTCCAATCGTGCCCTTTGTGCCCGAAGGCGACATTGACCCGCCCAGCGGACACATGTGCTATCCGGGCACCATCAGTGTCAGCGAGGCGACGTTTGAAACCTTACTGACCGACATCTGCGCCAGCTTGCGCATCCACGGTTTCAAAAACGTGGTGCTCCTGGGTGACAGCGGTGGCAACCAACAGGGGATGCAGCGCGTGGCCGGGTTGCTCGATGCCCGTTGGTCGAAGAGCGGTCCGCGAGTACACTATGTGCCTGAATATTACAACTACGCCGAGGTCGCCGCGTGGCTTGAAAAAGAAGGCATTCATCAGAGGGCGGAAGGCCTGCACGACGACTTTGCCGTCACGGCCCAGTTGATGACAGTTGACTCGGGGCTCGTGCGGATGAAAGAGCGCGGGGCCGCCGGTAAGTTCTCGATCAATGGCATTGAACTGGCCCCCGCCTCAAAGACGATCGAATGGGGCAAGCGCATTATCGATTTTCGGGCCAATGCCACGGTGCGGGCCATCGAACGGGCCATCGGTTCGTGACGCACCGCTATACGTCGCGCGGGCCTGAATGAAGCGTTGGCCGTCTTTGTAGGTCAGGCTTTCCAGCCTGACGGCGTCAGGCTGGAAAGCCTGACCTACGCGTCACTATCGGCCGCGCGACGTATAAATCCGCCGGCTGCTATTGGGCATTGGATCCCTTCGCGCCGTCGTCCATCGGCCCCATGACCACCAGCAAGTCGATGGTGTTCTACGCCAGTAGCTCACTCACGACATTCCCTGCGGCCACCAGCCGGTGTGGGCGGCCGAGAGTATCGTAGATCAGCCGCTCGGCCGAGATGCCGAGTTGACGATAGATCGTGGCAATGATGTCGCCTGGCACCAAGGCGTCGCGCGCCGGAAAGGCGCCGATGCGATCGCTCGCGCCGTAAACGAAGCCGCCGCGCAGGCCGCCTCCTCCCAGCATCAGGCTGTAACAGTAGTTCCAGTGGTCGCGTCCGCCTTGATTGGCGTTGACCTTGGGAGTGCGGCCGAAATCGCCCAGCACGGCCACCAGCGTGCGGTCGAGCAGGCGGCGGTCGGCCAGGTCTTCGACGAGGCTCGTGCAAGCCGCATCGAACTGCGGTAGCAGCGTCGACTTGAGCTTGGCAAAGTTGCCGCCGTGCGTGTCCCAGGTGGCGTTGGCGTCGGGCGCCCAGGAAATGGTGACCACACGCGTGCCGGCCTCGATCAATCGCCGCGCTAACAGCACGCTTTGTCCGTAGATGTTGCGTCCGTAACGTTCGCGCACCATGTCCGGCTCTTCGGCAATGCGGAAGGCCCGTTGCGTAGCGGCCGACGTCAACAGGTCGAAGGCCCGTTGCTGAAAGCGGTCCATGGCGTCGGCGGCGCGCTGGCCGCGGCAAGCGTCGTCGAGCGTGCCGCGCAATTGGCGCCGGCCGCTGAGTCGCTCGACGGGGACTTCGCCCAGCAAGGTCAGCTCCGGCACGGAGAAGTTGGCCGCGTTGGGATCGTTGAGCACGAACAGCGGGTCGTAAGCGTTGCCCAGCAGGCCGCCAAAGAAACCCGGCTGAGGCGGGCCACCCGCGCCTTCCTTCGTGATGTACGGCAGCGAAACGTTAGCCACCGTGGCGGCTTCAGGCGGACGCAGGGCGGCCATGGTCGAGCCGAGCGAGGGGTAATCGGCCGGGGCAGTGCCAACCGCCACGTTGCCGTCGCCGCGGTCGTGCCCGGTGAGGCTGGTGTAGACCGCCAGGGCGTGCGCGTTATTGACGCTGTGGTGCATCGACCGCACGAGTGAGAAGCGATGCATGACAGTCGCCAGCCGCGGCAAATGTTCGCTGACTTGCAGGCCGGGCACGCTCGTATTGATCGGCTTGAACTCGCCGCGAATCCCCTCGGGAGCGTCCGGCTTCATGTCCCACATGTCGAGATGGCTTGGACCGCCGTTAAGGAAGATGACGATACAGGCATCGGCCGCCGGCCTTGGGTCACCGGACGGAAGATTCTCCCCCGCTTCGAGCAGCCGCGGCAACGTCACGCCCATCAACCCCGTGCTGCCCACCCGCAACAACTCCCGCCGGGAAAGGCGGGGCGCGCCGGCTACTTCGTCAGAAACTGGTGGGCGGGAGCGATACATTGAAAAGTGATTGTAGTCCTACACGATTCCGACCCCATCATTACTTCAGAATTCCAAGGCCCACAATCGTCACCACGAATGAAGCTTGATCAATCGTGAACCCGATACGCACTGGATGCTCGGAGATAACGAACAGACCTTCGACTTGCCGGTCGGCAGCCTGCTCAGGTCGCTCGCTCAGCTTCTTTTCGATTGTTTCGACCGCAAGCGTTATCTGAGACCGATTTTCGGAAGTTAACCAGATCTCCGCGAGATCGTTGAGAGCTGTGCGACGCCATTTAATCGCGAAACGGTTCATGAACCAAGCGAACGAAGGTGTGCAAGCACTTCTGCGGTTGTGAACGTCGGTTCATCGAAGGCGAGTCGTTGCCTCCATTTGGCCAGTTCCGCATCATCGGCGACCGGCGTTATAAAGCCGACAAGATTGCCTTGGTAATCGACCACGTCGACGGCGCATTGCGCCTGCTTGATCATCGCCACCTGTTGATCATTGACAACAATCTGCGACATAGATCAGCCCTCGATATCGAATTAGCATGCCTCAACTGAAAGCCTACGCCACCAGTGAGCGCATCGCAGTAGCAGCCGGTTTTTGCCCGCTCACCATATTATAATGGCTCCCGTTTCTCAAAGCGAGTCTGCACGTTCGAACTTAGGAGCTCGGCCTGCTCCCACACTTGGCACAGGCGCGCAACACTTCGGCTACGCTCCAGGCCTGGGCGACGCAGCCGCGTGAGGTGTAAGGCGCTTCGGCATCGAAGATTTCGCTGATCGAGCCGATGCAGGCTTCGCCCAGGTGCGCACGAAAGCCGCTCAAAAAGCCGCGGGCGGTTTCTACATCTTCGGGATAGAGCTTCAGCCAGGCGTCGACCATCGGACCCACCAGCCAGGCCCAGACCGTGCCTTGGTGATAGGCGGCGTCGCGGGCACGCAGGTCGCCGTCGTAGCGAGGTTTGTAGTCGGGCTCGCCCGGCGCCAACGATCGCAAACCCATCGGTGTCAGCAGCCGATTCACTAGTTGATCCAACACCGAACGCCAACGCGAGTGCTCCAAGACGGCGTGGGGCAGTGAAATGGCAAAGACCTGGTTGGGGCGAAAGCTGGCGTCGGGGCCTGACTCGCCGTCGATCACGTCGTAGAGATAACCTGTTTCCTCCAGCCAGAAGCGCGCGTTGAACGACTCATGCACCCGCTCGGCCGCCTCGCCGTAAGCCCGCGCCGGCTCGGCACCATCTTCTTCCGCGACCCAGCGTTCGACGAGGCGCAGAGCATTATACCAGAGCGCGTTGATCTCTACGGCCTTGCCGCGACGCGGTGTGACTACCCAATCGCCCACTTTGGCGTCCATCCAGGTGAGTTGATAGCCAGGCTGGCCCTGGGCCAGCAGACCGTCAGCAGGATCGACGTGAATGCCAAATCGCGTGCCGCGCTGGTGGTGCTCGATCGAAGTCCGCAGCATCGGCAATAGTAAACGCAGCG
>DASSFG010000646.1:0-6570 GCA_035694685.1 Pirellulales bacterium | reverse complement strand
GTTGTTCGCGCAAGCTGCGACAAATCTCAAGCCATTTTTGCTTTACGACTTCCGCGGTAAGCGTGAGGAGTGGCAGATCATTAATAGAGACCTAAACATCGAGAATGCCACAATACGATTCGTCAACGGTGCAGCTCAAGGGCTTGAACTTTCCGCGGAGTTTGACACGGCCGCAATGCTTGCGAAGGAGCTGCCGGACCTCAGATTCGAGCGTGACTTCACGGTTTATGTCGAGATGAATCTTGACCCAAACACTCGTCAAGGCAATTGGACCATCATTGAAACGGTGGAGGGAACGCCCGAGAAGAAGAGAGAACCCGGCGGATTTAGTCTGAAGTTGAACGTGAATCCTAACCAATTCCAATTTACGTTCCATCTCGATAGCAATGAGCGGGACGCTGTGCTTGTTGGAGACGCTTCCGGGATGCGTGAACTAACGAAGGTTGCCGTCACGCGCAACGCAGGTCAGGTGTCGATCTCCGCCTGGAATGAACGAAACGAGCTCGCCGCCGAACGACACGAGGCGGCCATGAGTGGTGTTCCGAAAAGGAATGGAACGTTGAGATTTGGGTGTTTCCCTGGAACGTTGTTCGCTGCGGGCGTGTGGACGATTTCAGCCGAAGATATTCGCGATTTTCCCTGGGACAATTAGGTCACAGACAATCGGGGTTAATGTGCCCACTCCCGCCGACATCGTTTCAATTCGTTAAAGACCGAAGTAGTAGGCTCTCCATTCTTTTTCTTTTCCAACTCGCATTGGATTTGTTTGCCGATCTCTTCCTCTAACGCGTCTAAAACATTCCTCCATGCTCCTATTCGTGCATTTCTTTCTACCAACTCGCTAGTTGGTAGAAAGGCTGCCGGCCAGGGTTCTCCGCTCAGGTAGGGATCCAGCACAGCCGTCTTGCCGGACGCCGCATGGCTGATTTCCGCGATAGCATGGTGGCCTCTTGCGATGATGATCGCCAGCCGCTCGTTGTCCGTCGAAAGCGATGGCATGCTCTTCATTAACCGATTAACGCCGCGCTGCATTTTCGTCGCCCTAATCGCCACCGCATTAAGCTCAACATCGTCCGTTGCGGCCATAAACGCAACTAGTCGAGATGACCGCGCGCCGGTATCCAGTATTGAATCATTCAGCGAAGCACCATCGGCGATCGACCGCGCGTACAGCATTGCATCTTTTAGCGACTCAGACGCGCGAGCCACGTATTCGAAGCCAATATTTGCACCGATTCGGTGGGCGAGAGCCATTTCGACCTTGGCGCGCGTTTCGAGGTTTATGGCGCTCCGATCAAGAGTTAAAAAGCTCGCCCTTTTCGCCGAGTCGTAGGCCGCGTCAAGCACGGGATCGCGCTCGTCCGACTGGCCGGGGTTGCATTTCTTCGGATTTTGCGAAAGCAAGCTATGGAACGGCGAACCGGGGCAGAGCATTCCGCGCACTACCGTGCGGTCATGAAACCCCGGTGCCGTGGCCAAGAGCCGGAGCGCTTCGGCGCGGCCGCGGTACGATACGTCAAATTCGTCGTTCAAGCGAATCGATGCATTATAAAGATCTACAGAACGGATCAAGTCAAAAGCGGACAGATGTTTTGCCGGCTGGCCATTTGGTCCCAACGGCTTCTGTCCCCCGTGCTTATTAACCCTCGTAAGGAACAAATCTGCTTCCGCCGCCGCCGGACGAAACCAGAACGTATTCAATTGCTTGGCACACTCGAAGTACCGCCTCGCCTCATCGAACTCGCGGTCGTATCTGTATTCCGCGTGGCGGAGCGCCTCTCTCTTTTGATGTACCGCAGCTGCCGCCACCTGCAGCGCGGCCGCGGAGTCACGTGGCGCGCCCTCGGCGAGGGCGACCGCCAGCTTAATCTTCGCCAACTCATCATCCGCTTTAGCTGCGTCGTCGTACGCTTTTTCCGCGCCATCGGCCTTCCAGACTTCCTCCGCTAGTTTTTGGTAAGCGAAACCAATATCTAGGAACAATTGCGGAGGAGCGGCGATTGAGCAGACCGCGGTCAAGTCGTCGGTACAGGGGACCGGCAGTGACTCCACTGCTCCAACAGGCGGCGCTAATTGGTTTGGTATTGGATAACCTGCACCCACGGATGGTTCGTGAACAAGGTGCTCAACAGGTATCGTGCCAGGCATCTCGCGAAAGGCCATAAGGAAACACCACTGCCACCGCTCGCGGCTGTGCAGTGGCTCGTAGTTTGCCAAGATCCTACCTCGTCGGAGCCATGCATCGGCGAGCGTTGCATCAAGGGAAGTTGCCTTCTCGTAGTCGGCGAGTGCGATTTGCAGCTCAGCGTACCGCTTCGGTGTTTCGGCTTCTCGGCAGATGCCGCGCAGCCAATGGAGACGCGCAAGTTCCTGATTGCTGGCGGAGCGCGCGCGCTCGATCCTAGAGGCGAACGCGGAGAGCGTACCATCGTCGTTTATGCCCAGCACGTCGTCCTTTCGCACCCAGCCTAAGGCGCGCGGGCGACCAGCCAACGTGTATCCCCCTTCATCACTGATTTGCAGCCACTGGCCATTCACGCTCGAAACCTTCGCTGGCCAGCCGATATTTACTCGGTCCGCCCATTGAGGGGCTGATCGGCCGCCAGGCGCAGTCTCCAGCCGCAGCGAAGCGTTTCTCGGCAAGATCAGGTCGTCGCGGCCAATGCCGTAGACTAATGCGGGCAGGCAGAGCGTGCCAGCTAGAGCTAGAGAGAAGACGATTGCGCCTATTCTGCCGATCATGACGCGGCTCCAAGTGCCGAGAAGACACGCCGGTTGTTGCGAATTTAGCCGCCACACCGGCGGGGTAGCCCAATGCAAGAATAGGTCCAGCGTGGCGCGATTGCAACAAAATTACACCCAGGCGCGGAGCAGAGTTTCAGCGGTCCGATCGGTCCCGCTCCATCGCTACATGCCTCTCACGCCTAAAAGAGCTTGCGGCTGGCCGCGAGACCGTCGGCGGTAATGAAGAGCGTATTGAAGTCTTCGATCGCCGATTCACGCTCGTCGATCAGCTTCAACTCTTTAAGCTTCCCCACGGCGCGCTTCGCTTCCAGGCGATCGAATCGTGGCTCTGTTTTGTCCAGCAAGTCGCCAAACCGGATGAAACGGTTCTTGGCTACCTGTTCGAGGATCGCCTTCGCCGGATTCGACGTGAGCAGCAGGATTGCGCTGTCTTCAACCATGGTTTCTTCTCCCAACACAATTGTAGCGGCAAAACCAGGTCGTACAACGTCCCAACAAAACGAAAACGATCGGTAAATCGGCCTCGGAGCCATTCCAGGCATTCGGAACGCTATGGCTACTTTTTCAAACTGGCTGCACCGTTACGAAGAATCGAATTGCAAGTCGAGAATTAAAGATTTCACGTCGGTCATGGCGATGGTGTCTCGTTCGATCTTCCGGTTGGACGAGATGAATACCGGCGATTCGGCGGCTTCGTTGCCGGCGGCGGGCAGACGGCCATGACTTCCCTTCACGACGCGCGCGTCGAGCCCAATTACGTCCATATAATAACGAAAGCCGAGCGCTTTGCGCGCCAGCCGCCTCGCCACGCGTAGCTTAGGCCAGCGAAGGTGTGGATCGAGCACGAGCTCCGCCGGGTCGTAGCCCGGCTTGCGATGGATATCGACCGTGCGTGCATAGTCGGGGGCCAGAGCGTCGTCGAGCCAGAAGTAGTACGTAAACCATGCGCCCGGCGCCGCGATGGCCACCAGTTCGCCCGAGCGCGCGTGGTCGAGGCCATAGTCCGCCTGGGCCCGGCGATCAAGCACCTGTTCGATTCCTGCGGTTTGCCGCAGCAATTCTGCGACGGCGTTCAAGTCGCGCGGATCGCGAACGTAAACGTGCGCCACCTGATGGTCGGCCACGGCGAACGCGCGCGATGCGCCGCAATCGAGCGTCTCCCAACCCAGCGGCTCGCGCCGGGCTTCGATGAAGCCGTCCTCGCGCAGCACCCGGTTGACGTGTACCGGCCGATCGACGGCGGTGATGGCATATTCCGAAAGCACCACGACTTCCGCGCCCTGCGCTCGGGCAGCATCGATCAGCTTGCCCGCCTCGGCATCGACCGCCCGCAAGTCGTCGGCGATGTGGGGATCGGCCGGGCCGAGTCGCTGCAAGTTGTAGTCGAGGTGCGGCAGATAAACGAGCGTGAGCGTCGGCTGGTAGTCGGAAATGACGAAGAGCGACGCATCGGCGATCCAACGCGTGCTCTCGATATCGGCAGTCGGTCCCCAGAAGTGAAACAGGGGAAATACGCCGAGCCGTTCCTGCAATCGGTCGCGCAGCTCCGGCGGCTGGCTATAGCAATCGGGCAGCTTGCGGCCGTCGGCCGGGTAACCGGGCCGCGGAGTGGCCGACCATTCGACGTCGGCATACATGTTGAACCACCAAAACATTTTGGCGGTGGTGTACGCCGCATCACGGCTTCGCCCGGCCTGATAAACGCGCTCGCCCGACACCAGGCGGTTCGACTGGCGCCAAAACAGCACCTCCGCCAGATCGCGAAAATACCAGCCGTTGCCCACCACGCCGTGCTCGCGCGGCAAAAGACCCGTGAGCATCGTCGCCTGCGCCGAGCAGGTTACCGCCGGCAACACGGATCGCATCGGCCGGGCAAAGCCCTCCTGGGCGAGTCGCGAGAGGTTTGGCGTATTCGGCCCCAGATGGTCGTAGCTCAGGCCAACGACGTCGAGGACGACAAGCGGCTTCGTCATTCCCCTAGAATAAACCGCGTGGCGAAAGACGGAAGGCGCGGTCTGGATCGTGCCCCAGATCAGGCAATCACGTCCAGGTTTTGTCCGGCGTCGGGCGAGGGGGTCGCGGCTTGCCCGCTCGTCGGCCCGCCGAGGCTTTGCACGAAGCTGTCGAGCAACTGCTGCGCGTTCTGCCGCGCTTCCGACCGGCTGCCGGCCTGCACAAAAACCTGGTTCAACTGGTCGAGCACGGTATTGCGCTGGTCGTCGCTGACACCGTACTGCTGGAGCGTGGCCGATACCTGATCGGCCAGCGTCTGCCCGGTTTCCTGCAACGAAGTACCTTGCTTGAACGCCTGGTCGAGCTGCTGCCGGAGCACGCGCTGCAACTGGGTCAGCGAACTGGGCGGACCACTGCCGTCGGCCGCTTGGCCGGCGTTCAGCGTCGACAGCACGTTCGACAGCGTCGACGGCGGCAGCGAGATCGAATTGACCGACATCGTAGGCTCCTCCAGGGGAATGGGCCGAATGGCAAGCTGCAATTCGAGTGACGTGACCGGAGCGTGGTTTGCACTAACCCGGCGCGGAGCAATTATCGGCCGTGCGGCGACGGAACTTGAGCCTTAATGCGACATCGATTGGAACCATTCGCGGTAGCGGGTCCAGCGGCGGCCGTCGTTGCTGGGAAAATAGGTCTTGTGCGGGCAGCCGAAGCGGCGTTCGTAGGCGAAACCGACGGCCACGTCGTGCATCGGCCGGCTGTTTCCCCCGTGGCCGTTGCCGAACACCACGTTGTCGAGCACCTCGAAACGCGCGGCGTTGTGATCGTTGAAGCGGATCTTAAAGCCCACGCCGAAAGGCATCGTCATCAGCGTTTGGTTCCAGCGCACTCCCTGATCGTCGATAAAACCGACGTCAACGGCGCCAAGCCCGCACAGCACGAATGGCCTGAAACGGACGTCACCTCTCAGGTATAGCAGAGCACTGGTGTCCCAGAAGAGAAAGTTTTCGTGCGGAGTGGGCGAGGGGTGCAGGGAGTCGGTCATGGTCGACCGCAGATAGCCGAGGCGCGATTCGACGCCCCATTGCGGGGCGAAGTCCCAGCCCAAACGAGCGCCAAATAAGTTACCTCGCCCATCGTGAATCTGGTCGTGAATCGGTTCGTCGGTACGGATCACACTGGTGAACTTCTCGAAATAGAAACGATAGCGATACCAGCTTGCCGGCCGCTTGCGACGTTCCTCACGCTGTTGCCGCCAGCGCTCCCAAAACGACGAAGGCTGAGGCTTGGGACCGCACATCGCCGGGTGAGGAGTTTCATCGAAGGCGGCCGTCGAAACGAGGCGCTGCGGTTCGAGCCATTCCGGCTGGTTTTCGGTCCATTGGGGCGCGCCGACGGTGTAAAGCGACAGCTCGCCGTCGTCGCGCGCATACCGCGCCGCCAGCGATTCAAGCGGCAGACTGGCCACAAACAGGTCTTTTTTGGGACGTTTCGCAACCAGCTCGGTGGCCGTTGTGGGGCCGATCTGGGCGCCGTCTTGGGCGTGCGCGCAATGCCCCCCAAGCAAGCACGCGATGCCGGCGACAATGGCGATTCGATGTGGCTGGTGTTTATTCACGCCCGTGCCTTGGCGGCGCCTTCGCACCCGAGTGGGTGGCGGTGGCAGGGTAGCGACGCCGGCCGCTGCCGGCAAGGTAGCTTGGACGTTTTCTTGGCAGTTGGGGCAATCCAGCAAGTCTGCCGGCTCTTGAGTGAAGATGGCCGGCAGTCCAAAATCAACGTCTGCTCCTAAATAGCCGTGCGCGATTACTGGACAGTCTCCGCTGGGAGGATGGCCTTCCTAGGCCGTCACCATCGACGGTGACGGGCTAG
>DASSFG010000645.1:0-6329 GCA_035694685.1 Pirellulales bacterium | reverse complement strand
GCAACGTCGAAAGGCGGTCGGGACAGCCGTCGGCCCGGTCGTCGATGATGCGCGTCAGGCCGGGTTTGAAGTTGAGCACGTCGAGGGCGAAGAACGGCTCAGGCTTGAACCAATCGGGGCCCATTCGCGGCTCGCGTGACGTGTCGCGCGAACAAAAGACGAAGAGCCGGCCGCTCAGCGGCTGCTGGACGACGCGTTGGTCGAGCGTGACGTTCACCGCCACTGGCTCGGCGGCCGAAGCGACAAGACGAAACGGCATAAGAACGGCAAGGGCCATGGTGACAAGCGTGCTAGGCGACATGAACTTCCAATGATGGTGCTGTCTGAGCATCCTTGCGCATCCTCCTGAGAGATCGTTCCCGCCTGTTCCGCCTGCTCCTCTGTCAAGCATGTATGGACGACCGCGTTGTGCGTAGGGTGGGACGAGCGAAGCGAGTCCCACCATAACAATAGCGGTGGGACTCGCTTCGCTCGTCCCACCCTACGGTATCCCCCGCGTCCGTCAATCGACGAGCGCGAGCACTGCCGTTTCGTGCAGCGGCTGGGACGTCCACACCACAAACTTGCCCATATGGCAGGGTCTTGATTGTACCGAATTTGCCCGCGAGTTGCAGGCCAGCTTGCCGCCCGATACCCTTGATGACATGACGATTTATCCCTTTCGCGAGGCGCGGCGGGTGTATTGTGCCGGGCCGCTGTTCAATGAGGTCGAGCGCCGCGAGATGAATGCCATCGCGGCCAGCCTGCGGCAGAGCGGTTTTGATCCGTTCGTGCCCCACGCCGATGGGCTGGAATTTGCCAAGGTGCAGCCTTATTTGGCGAGCCAGGGATATGATGCCGCGGCGGCGGGCCGCTTGCTGCACGAGGCGATTTTCGCTCTCGACGTCTACCAGGTGGTGCTGGGGTGCGGATCGTTGGTGATGAACATGAACGGCCGCGTGCCCGATGAAGGCGCGGTTTCCGAGGCGGCGATTGCCTGGACCTTGGGCAAACCGGTGGTGATCTACAAGGCCGACGCCCGGACCAAGGTGTCGGGCCGCGATAACCCGCTGGTCGTGGGGCTGAGCAACTTTGAAACCGTCGAGGAAATCGAGGCCCTTGGCCAGGCCCTCTCGGCACGACATGCGGCGTTGCGGCCCGATCCCGACTTCGCAGCCGTTTGTCCGCCGCACCTCGTGCCGACACTGGCGATCGGACAGCGTTTATGGAAGCGACTGCAAGCCATGGGCGACGCTCGTCCCTGCGACCTCGTGGCCGAAGCGGTGCTCGAAGACGTTATGGTAAGGTAGAATGCCTTCTGACATTAAAGGGCTTATTCACCACACGACGGCAAGCTTCTGGCCCAATTCGGGCTGGTTGTTCCATGCGTCAAATGTGCCGAAGTCAGAGTAGGTCCGCCACGCGTATGCTACCAACGCGGCTCCTAACGTCGATTCAAGCTTTCGTGCTGGCATGGGCGCTTGCTTATCGAACACCGCTGGCAGACGACCGTGAGCAGCTACCCCCGCGCGATGCAGGCGCCGCTGTTTCTTACGAGCGAGACTTGGCGCCTCTGCTGCGTAGCAAATGCGCACGCTGTCATGGCTTGGAAGGTCGCAAGGCCGACTTCGATTTGACCACTGCCGCTTCACTGTTAAAGGGAGGCGAGTCGGGTCCCGCGGTCGTGATTGGTAAACCGGATGAGAGCTTGCTTTACGAAAAGATCCATGCGGGCGAGATGCCGCCCGACGAGCCAGAAAGGCTGAGCTCTGCGCAAATCGAGCTGGTCCGGCGCTGGATCATCGAGGGAGCGAAAGTAGATGTGGGGCCGGGTGCGTTCACCGATAGCGCCGCTTCACCAACGCAGCACGACGTGTTGCCGATCTTGCTCCGCCGCTGTGCTCCGTGCCACGGCCGGAACCGACGAGAAGCCGGCCTCGATTTGCGAACGAAGGCGGCGATGCTGCATGGCGGCAAATCGGGGCCGGCCATCGTGCCCGGCCGGCCGGAAGAGAGCCTGCTCATCAAGCAGATTCGCGACGACAAAATGCCCCCGCGAGACCGGCTGGTGGAGGTGAGCATCAAGCCAATCGAGACCTCGGAAACCGCGGTCATCGCCCGCTGGCTTGAGTTGGGCGCGCCAGAGATCACCATTTCACCCGACGTGGCTACGACCTCGCCCGATCCGTTGGTGAGCGATGAGGACCGCGATTATTGGGCTTTCCGCTCGCCGCAATCTGTAGCAGTGCCGAAGGTGGGCCAGGCCGAGCGGGTGCGCAATCCGATCGACGCCTTTGTCCTCGCGCGGTTGGAACCGACCAGCCTGAGTCTGGCGCCGGAAGCCGATCGACTCACGCTGCTGCGACGGGCGACCTATGATCTCACGGGACTGCCACCGTCGCCTGAGGAAGTCGCAACCTTCCTGGCCGACGAGGAGCTGGACGCCTACGAGCGGCTGATCGATCGCTTGCTCGCCTCGCCGCGCTATGGCGAGCGTTGGGGAAGATATTGGCTCGACGCGGCCGGATACGCCGACTCGGAGGGCAAACGCGAGCAAGACCTGCCGCGACCGCACGCCTGGCGATACCGCGACTACGTCATTCGCTCGTTCAACGCCGACAGGCCCTACGACCGGTTTCTGCTGGAACAGATTGCCGGCGACGAGCTGGCCGACTATGAGCATGGCGAAATTACTCCCGAGATTTATGACAATCTCGTGGCCACGGGATTTCTGCGGATGGCTTCGGATGCCACCTGGGCCAACATCACCGGTTACCTTACCGACCGCCTGGAAGTGATTGCCGATGAGATCGACGTGCTGGGTTCGGCGGTGATGGGCCTGACGCTCAAATGCGCTCGCTGCCACAGCCACAAGTTCGATCCAATTCCACAACGCGACTATTATCGCCTGGCGGACGTGTTCAAAGGCGCCTACGACGAATTCAACTGGCTCAAGCCCGACCTGCGGGACGGCGCGCCGCTCAGTCAAGACACGGCGGGAACTCGCCAACTGACCTGCGTCACCTCTGCCGAACGAAGCGCGTGGGAAGCCCACGAAGCATCGATCGACGCGGAATTGAAAGCCGCTAAGGACCGCGCTGCCGCCGATGCCGAAATCAAGGCCATTGAAGCCCGCCGTCAGCCGGAGCCGCGAATTCACGCGCTATGGGACCGCGGCGATCCCTCGCCCACGTATGTTTACCGGCGCGGCGATCCCATGAATCTCGGTCCACTCGTGGGGCCTGGCGTTCCTTCGGTCTTGACCGACGGCCGTACGCCGTTCGACGTCGAGCCGCCTTGGCCGGGCGCCAAGCAGACAGGCCGACGGCTGGCCTTCGCGCGTTGGCTGACCAGGCCCGATCATCCACTGACGGCCCGAGTGGCCGTGAACCGAATCTGGAGGCATCACTTTGGCAGCGGCATCGTCAAGACGTTGGGCAATTTCGGCAAAGCCGGCGCCCGGCCCACGCACCCAGAGCTGCTCGATTGGCTGGCGCACGAGTTCGTGCGTCAGGGTTGGAGCACGAAGGCCATGCACCGTTTGCTGATGACGAGCTCGACCTACCGGCAAGCATCGGCCGTGACTGAAAACCAGGACCGACTCGACCCCGCGAATGCGCTCTATTCGCGGATGCCCCTGATGCGTCTTGACGCCGAGTCGCTTTACGATTCGCTGGTGTTCGTCGCCGGCCGACTCGATGGCACTCCCTTTGGACCGGCCGACCTTGTGCAAGCGCGCCCCGACGGACTGGTGACGCCGCAAGCGACGCCGCGCGGCTGGCGGCGACTGATTTACGTTCAACAGTTGCGGAAGACGTTGACCACGCACCTGGAGAGTTTTGATTATCCGCAGATGAGCCCCAACTGCCTGGAGCGGCGCGAGTCGATGGTCGCCCCGCAGGCGCTGCACTTGATGAACAACGGCATGGTGTTTGGGCTGGCCGAGCAATTTGCCATGCGCGTCAAGTCAGAAGCCGGCGCCGAACCGGCGGCGCAGGTCGAGCGAACTTACCTGATTGCTTTAGGCCGTTCACCCAATGACGACGAACGGTCGCTTGGCCTGTCAGTATTAACTCAGCTCGCCGCTGAATGGCAGAAGCAGCTTGGGGCCGGCGGGCCGTCGCAGCCGGAAGCGGCTCAGGACAAGGCGCTCGTCGCGTTTTGCCATGCCATGTTGAATTCCGCCAGTTTCCTTTATGTCGATTGAAGAACCATGCTCGAAATCG
Source organism: Pirellulales bacterium (assembly GCA_035694685.1). Classification (GTDB taxonomy): domain Bacteria; phylum Planctomycetota; class Planctomycetia; order Pirellulales; family JAICIG01; genus DASSFG01. The sequence continues at coordinate 2,124 of DASSFG010000645.1, read as the reverse complement.
ACCGTCGCGGACTTTTTCAACGAGTATCGACGGGCGTGTTCGGCGCCGCGCTGGCCTATTTGCTGGGCCAAGACGCACGTCGCAGCCGTTTGCTTGCCGACGACGACTCCTCCGCGCCTGCAACCGATCTGAAGCCGCGTCGGCCGCACTTTCAAGCGCGGGCCACATCGGTCATTCATCTCTTCATGAACGGCGGTCCAAGTCAGATGGACCTTTTCGATCCAAAGCCCGCGCTCGACGAGCATCATGGCGAGACGTATTTCGATAAGATCGCGGGCGAAGTCGAAAACCCGCAGAGCGCGGGAGCGCTGATGCGCAGCCCGTTCAAGTTCGCGCAGCACGGTGCGTGCGGCATGTGGGTATCTGACGCCCTGCCACAGCTTGCCGGACAAGTGGACGACATCGCCCTGATCCGCTCGATGCACACCACCAATCTGACACACGAGCCGGCCATCTACCTGATGCAAAACGGCAAGATGGGGCCCGGGCGGCCGACGTTCGGCTCGTGGGTGGTGTATGGCTTGGGGAGCGAATGCCAGGACTTGCCCGCCTACGTGGTGCTCGACGATCCGCTGGGGCTGCCGATCAACGGCGTCGAGAACTGGCAGTCGGGCTTTTTGCCGCCCCTGTTTCAGGGGACGCGCTTTCGCTCGTCCGGTTCGCCGGTGCTGAACCTGCGGCCCGACGTCGAGCGGCCGGCGGAGGTGGTCGAGGCGGAGCGCGATCTGTTGCGAAAGCTTGACCGGCTTCATCTGCATGCGCGGCCCCGTCAGCCGATTTTGGAGGCCCGCATCGCCAGCTATGAGCTGGCCGCGCGCATGCAGTTGGCCGCTAACGACGCGCTCGACCTCTCGCGCGAGACGCAGGCCACGCTGGACATGTACGGCGTCGGGCGTGAGCCAACCGACTCTTACGGCCGCCGCTGTCTGATTGCGCGGCGTTTGGTCGAGCGCGGTGTACGCTTCGTGCAACTCTATATCAACGCTCAAATCTGGGACAACCACACCGCCCTGGCCACCGATTTGAAGGCCGCCTGCGACCGCACCGACCGGCCGATCGCGGCGCTGCTGCGAGATCTGCGCCGGCGCGGCCTGTTGGAAAGCACGCTCGTGGTTTGGGGGGGCGAGTTTGGCCGGCTGCCGATTGCGCAGTTGCCCGCCGACAAAGACGAATTCAAGGCGGGCCGCGACCACAACAAAAACGCCTTTTGCACGTGGCTGGCCGGTGCGGGCATCAAGGGCGGCACGACGTACGGCGCCACCGACGAGCTCGGGCTGGCCGCCGTCGATAATCGTGTAAGCGTGCCCGACTGGCACGCGACGCTGCTCCACTTGCTCGGCCTCGACCACGACCAGCTCTTCGTGCTCGACAATGGCCTGAAGGAAAAGCTGACCGGCGTGGAAGAGGCGCATATCGTCGAAGGCATTCTGGCGTAGGGTGGGACCAGCGAGCTTGCGAGCGCCGGCCCACCACACGTCTACCATAATGTGGCACACAAAAACATCCAGAAACCTTGCGACATTCGGAAAAGCCCAGCGATGCCGGATCAGCTACACCCGTCTCATCGGATAGGTAACCAACATGCAGTACAATTCAGTTTATGAGTAACCGCCTCCAATTTCGTTTGCGTTCGCTCTTCTACCTCACGTCGGTCGCCGCCGTTTTGTGTCTTCTCTTGCCGCCTTGCATTCATGCCGCGCGGCAGTATTTCTCCTCAAAGCCTCGTATTCAGACGGTGACGGTGCCGGGCGACGGTTTTACTATCGAAGTCGCCGCGCCTCCCGTCACCGCAACGCTCCCAGGCGACACCGATATACCTACGGACGCGACGTTCATTCAGGTCAACATCATTCGCGTCAACGGACAGCGCATCGACGTTGCCGACGATGATATCGCAACCACGCCGGCCCCTGCAGAGCAACCGATCGCTGAGGAGGTCAAAAAACAATGATGGCTGCTGTCCGATGGCGACGCTCACCGCGATCCCGGGCAAAAAAGGCCGAGACACGTGTCTTAAGTCAGACAACAAGCTGCGCGCACAACGACAAGCGTGTCGCAGATCGTTCAGCGGATTGATTGCTCGGCGACACGCGTGTCGCCGAGCATTCAAAACCCCTGCTGGAC
>DASSFG010000644.1:0-11831 GCA_035694685.1 Pirellulales bacterium | reverse complement strand
TGCTAACCAAATGCCGCGGCGATAACCGCGTGACCATTGCCAGGCCAACCGGCGATAGGCACAACTCACCCATTGTGTGGAACAAATAGCCCGACAACAACCAGCCAATGTGGACGATGCCCCTGTCATCGGCGTGCCGCGCCCCATACCAAAGACACACGAACCCAAGCCCTAATTGCAGCAAGCCCAAGGCAAACTTAAAGGGCGTGCTCGGTTCGAGCCCGCGGGTGCCTAAGAATGTCCAAAGAGCCGTGAACATCAACCCCAGAACGATGATGTAGATCGGATTGACTGATTGAAAAGCGCTGGTCGGAATTTCCTCGTTGCCGCCCGCCACTTGCATGCCGACATTGTCAGGCGCCACGCGCCAGGCGATCTCGACGTGTGCTTCATTTGGCGCCGTTTTCGATGTGCCTACGTCGGCTGCGGCCGCTTGCTGTTTTTTCGCTGCTTCTTGCCGTAGACGATCGAGCACGTCCATCGTAAATAGCTGATCGCCGTTCGTGTAGCCAAGCTGTTCTTGCGTCGGTTCGAGTGTCATTGTCTCGCCGACGTCCGAGTCCATGATCGTGCGAGCCTTGCCCATTTCAATGACGCGGTCGACGTTGCGATCGGTGAAGAGGTTAATCGAGCTGCCGGCTTGCTCGAAGAAGGCGAAGAACAGCATGATAAAAAAGAAGAGGATGAAGACGACGAACATGCGTTCTCGCGGCACGCGGTCCAATCGAAATGCCTCTCTGATTAAATAAGCAGCGGCCGCCAGGCCGGAAAGAAGAATCACCAGCCCAGCCGGCTTGCTCACTTCTTCCACGACTTTGGCCATAGCGCGATTGAATGCGCTTTCGCTTTTTTCAAGCTCCTCGATCGTACTCTGATCGACGAGCACCAGGGGCTTTCCGTCTTTGCGAAGAGGGGCGAAGTTGGAGACAAACAGTGCGAGCAGTGGAATTGCCAGCAAGGTACCGAGATAAACAGCGTGTTTCACTCGGAACGGCCCCGACAGGCGCTTTTCAATGGGGTCGCCAGCGGGTGGAGCTCCGGCGCTTTCCGGCAGGCCGCCTCGTCCAATTGCTATCCAGGCCACGGCAGCGGCAGCTAGCACTGAAACAGCTACAAAAACGTAGATGCCGACGACGACGGGGTTGGACGGGTGGTACTTGCACAACCCAAATGCCGCCGTCGCGGCACCACCCGCGATGAGCAATCGCGCCAGTTTGCCCGGCATGACAAATACGGCCAAACCGGTCAGCATGCCGACGGTCGCCAGGCCGAAACCGTAGCGCCAGCCATACCGCTCACCAATGTATCCGCAGATGAGCGGCGCCATCGCGGCACCCAGGTTGATGCCCATGTAAAAGATGGTAAAGCCGCCGTCGCGCTTGGGGCTGCGCTCAGGATAGAGCGCCCCGACGATAGTGGAGATATTCGGCTTGAAGAAACCATTGCCGGCGATGAGCAACGCCAGGCCGCCAAAAAAGGCCCACGTATACTGCGCCGTCAACATGAGCTGCCCGAGCGCCATGAGCGTGCCGCCAATGACGACGGCGCGTCGGCGTCCCAGTAGCTTGTCAGCCAGCAGCCCGCCGAAGAACGGCGTCATGTAAACCAAGGCTCCATAGGCGCCATAAACCGTGAACGCCTCCTTGTCTTGGTATGCCAGGAACCCCTTTGTCATATAAAGCACCAGCAGGGCGCGATTCCCGTAGTACGAAAAACGCTCCCACATTTCGGCGAAGAAGAGCGTGTAGAGGCCGGCGGGGTGGCCAAAGAGCGTTTCGCGTTGCGGCTCGGCGTGCGACATTCATCCGTCTCCGGGAAAGCCGGGATTGTAACCGAATCTCCCGCGGTTGCCGAATGCCAGCCGCACCGGGTAGTGCAGTCCGGCGATTGACAGATTTCTCTGTTCGTCAACAATCGAGTGATGTGCCTGGCCATTCCGGCTCAAATCAGCGACGTTTCAGCCGACGAAGCCTTTCTGGCGACCGTCGATATCATGGGCGTTCGCCGCAAGGTGAACCTGCAGTTGCTGGCAGACGATCCGCCCGTCGTAGGCGACTGGGTATTGGTCCACGTCGGTTTCGCCATGAGCCGCATCAGTCATGAGCAAGCCGCCGAACAGCTCGACATGCTGCGGCAACTCGGGGAGGCCAGTGCAGCGCACGAGGAAGCCGCCGGTTATTCGCTCGATGACGGTCTGCCGTAGCGCATCTCGGGGGGGTACGCAAACTACCCCGTTGCGTTTGCCCCGCCGGCTGGTTACACTCAAACTGGCTGGAATCAACGTCCAGCCGTGCGAGAAGAGGCGCGGAAGGCACCTCGGCGGGTTTATGGCCCTCCAGATGGTTGCCTATCAGATTTACCGGGCGACGGAAGAGTCGCCCGGGCTGCCGACGCGGCCGGGGACAGCCGGGGGGTAGCGAGCGAGTTGGTCAGGGACGGCGGAAGTCCCGCAGCCGGTTAGCATTTCGTCGATCGATTTGCACCGGTTTTTCCAACAAGATCGTGTATCCGGAGATGGTGCAACGCGATGACCGCACACAGCTTAACGAGCAAGAGCGTCAAAGACCTCGCCCAAATGGCCAAGCGGCAGGGCATTCACGGGTGGCATACCATGCGTAAGGAGGGGCTGATAAAAGCCCTTCTCCAGCGCGCCCGCGCCAAGGCCGCACGGAACGGCCACTCGAATGGCACAAATGGCCATGTAAAGAATTCTTCCCGGCCGGGGGGCGCACGAGCTAGCGCCGCTGCCAAGAATGGGCATAGCAGCAATGGACATAGCCATTCCGCTCCTGCCAAGAAGCGAAGCCCACAGGCTTTGCGCAAACTTGCGGAAGTAAAAGCCAAGCTCGCACGAGGCAAAGATTTGGCCAGCGATTCCACCGGCGACGCCGCCAAGGCTGGGATGCGTGATCGGCTGGTGGTCATGGTGCGTGGTCCCTTTTGGCTGCACGCCTGGTGGGAGCTGTCGCGTACGAGCGTGACTCGCGCTCAGGCCGCGTTAGGTCAGGAATGGCACGCCGCTCGCCCCATATTGAGGCTTTACGAAGTCTCAGTCGGCACCACGACGAACTCCGCCGAGCGCCCGGTGCGCGACATTGAAGTACATGGCGGCGTCAGCGATTGGTACATCGACCTGAAAGATCCGCCCAAGAGCCATCGGCTTGACATTGGCTACCTGGCGCCGAGCGGCAGATTTTTCGTGCTGGCCCGCAGCAACACGGTGACGACTCCGAAGGCGGGTGCCAGTGACTCGATCGACGAGAACTGGTCGGAAGTCGCCGAAGATTTTGACAAAATCTATGCCATGAGCGGCGGTTACGAGTCGCTCGCCTCGGGCGAACTGCAGAACCTGTTTGAGGAACGACTGCGCCGTCCCATGGGTTCGCCGATGGTCACCCAGTACGGCGCCGGCATCGAGGGCCTGTTGCCCAAGAAGCGCGGGTTCCACTTTGAGGTCGACGCCGAGCTGTTGGTCTTTGGTTCGACCGATCCTGACGCCCACGTCACCTTGCAAGGCCAGCCGGTCAAGCTGCGCCCCGACGGTACCTTCACCATGCGTTTCAGCCTGCCCAACTGCCGGCAGGTCATTCCCGCCGTGGCCGCCAGTCGCGACGGTTTTGAGCAGCGCACCGTGGTGGTTGCCGTTGAGCGCAATACCAAGGTCATGGAGCCGTTGCTCCGCGATACTTCAAACGAATAGCGGGTGAAGCTGGCGTGCCGACGGGCGTCAGTTCGCGCTGGGCAATGGTCCCTGGCACGAGGGGGGTCCCTGGCACGAGGGGATCGCGGACAGGAGGGGTAGCCGGACCTCAAAAGTGGTTCCGATCCCCGACGTGCTTTCGACTCGAATGGCGCCGCCGTGTCCGGCCACGATCGATTGGCAGATGCTCAACCCCAGACCGTTGCCGCAAATTTCCCGTCGGCGCGATTTGTCGCCGCGATAAAAACGCTCGAAGACGTGCGGCAGGTCTTCGGCAGGAATGCCGACTCCGCTATCGCTGACTGTAAGCACGGCCTCGTCGCGGTCGACGTCACGCTCGAGTCCCACGGAAATGCGCCCACCGGCAGGCGTAAACTTGAGGCTGTTATCAATCAGATTATTGACCACTTGCCTCAGGCGCCCGGCATCGCCCAAGACGACGACCTCGCCGTTGGTGTTCGACGCCAGCTCCAAGTTGCGCTCTTCGGCGGCGCCGCGGAACATCTCCAGTGAGTTGCCCACGATGCGGTTGAGCGACACCTGATCGCGGATCGAACGCTGCTCCTCGGTATCGTGTTCGGCCAAGAGCAAGAGCTGGTTGACGAGCGTGCCCAAGCGGCTGCACTCGTCGACGATCTCACACAGTAACTCCTGGTATTCCTGCGGCGAACGGGGAGCGTTGAGGGCCACGTCGGCGGCGCTTTGGATGGCCGCTAGCGGCGACCGCAGCTCGTGCGCGGCGTTGGCCACAAACTCGCGATTGCGATCGAGATAGTCGGCAATCTGGTCGAGAAAGTGGTTGATCGTAATCGAAAGCTGGTCGAGCTGATCGCCCGTGTCGCGAATCGGCAAGCGCTCTTCCATGTGGCTCGGGCGGAGTCGGGCGGCGGTGCTCAAGATGCCTTGCAGCGGGTGCGTGGCACGCCCGGCCAGCCAGAAGCCGCCGAGCGGCGCCAAGAACAGCACCGCCGCGCCGGCGATGGTCATCAGGTGAGTCACCACGGCCACGTCATTGTCGATGCTGGCCAGCGAGGCGCCGATCCGCAAGGTAAAGCGCGGCAAGCCACGCCCGCCGAACTGGTAGCGGGCAACGCGATACCCGTCGACCGTGGCCAGCAGATCGCCGGGACGGCGGTGCATTCCCCGCACGACCGGGGCTTCCCGCGACGTCCTGATCGGTTTGTCGTGCTCGTCGAGCAGCTCGATGAACAGATCGAGGTGGCGGTGGGCGGCGGCCTTGTTGTCGATCTGCTGCGATACCGGTTCGAGATCGGGATACGATTGCACGAGCGCTTTGGCCAGCTCCTCGGCGTCTTCGCGCAACTGCTGGTCCATGTCGCCTAGCAGCGTGTGCCGCAGTCCCTCGCGCACGCCGAGCAAGGCGCCGCCGACGGTCAACAGCACCACCGCAGTATTCCAGGCGGTGAGCCGGAATCGCAACGAACGCAGCGCGCCTCTAAGTCGCCCGGATAGCATAGCCGCGGCCTCGCACCGTTTGGATCAAGGCGTCCTGAAATTTTTTCTCCAACTTGCCGCGCAGCCGGTTGACGTGGACTTCGATGACGTTGGTCGTTCCCTCCCAGTCGGAGTCCCACAAATGCTGGCAAAGCATCTTGCGTGTCACGACCTGGCCGGCATGTCGCATCAGCAGCTCCAGCAGGCTGAATTCGGTGGGCGTGAGATCGACCTCTTCTTCGCCGCGGCTCACGCGCCGCGTGGTCAGGTCGAGCGTCAGGTCGCCCACCTGCAATACGGCGGCAGGCCGATCGACGCTGCGGCGGCAGACGGCTTCGATGCGGGCCATGACCTCGGCAAACGCAAACGGCTTGACGACGTAATCGTCGGCGCCGGCGTTCAGCCCGGCCACGCGCTCTTCGACCGAACCGAGCGCAGTCAGTAAGATGACCGGCGTGCGAATGCCTTGCCGGCGCAGCTCACGCAACACGTCCAGGCCCGGCATTTCGGGCAACATCAGGTCAAGCAAGATGGCGTCGAACCGCTGGCTGGTGGCCAGGCCCAGTCCCTTATCGCCTTGCTTGGCTAAGACGCAATGATGATTGGCTTCGGTAAAACCCTGACGCAACGATTTGCCGATGACCGGGTCGTCTTCGATTACGAGGATTTCCACTGGGGCGTACCTGAAAGGAGGGTGGCAGACACCTTCTATCTTATGCTCGCCAATCGCCTAAGAGAAAGCCGGTTTTCGGTCGATCGGCGTTACTTGCCGCTTTTTAAGCTTCGCACGAGCTTCAACCGCTCACTCTCACTTGGGGAAAACCAATAGGCCCTTTTCCACATCAAGCGTTGGCATTTCCCGGGGCTGGACGCCTAGGGCGTCGATCAATGCTAGCGCAGCCACGTAGGCGATGACGGCGTTCGTGGTGTCGACGAGGTGGCCTTCGATGCGAGAAACGTGGATCCGGCCGCCGTTTGGGAACAGGGTACGTCGCGGGCTGTGTTCAAGCACGTAGTCGATCCCAAAGCGAGCGCCGGTTTGCCACCGCGACGCAGCCACTGGATCAAAGTCAACTTCGATCGCCCCACCGTCGCCGTCGCGCTCGACATCGAGTTCTACCTCGCCAAAATAGCCCTTGTTGCCAGACTTCAGGGCGAGACGGTTTTTGCCTACAGATAATGACGTGCTCATAATGCGATGTCAGGCATCCAAGAGGAACGCTCTGGGAGTTTCCTTGCGAATTACACTCTGCCACAATAGACTCGTAGCCATCGAAGATCCAGACCGCAAGTAGTGATGAAACACGTCGAGGACAATCTACGGGAGGCCCGTGAGGCGGCTGAAGGCTTGGGCATTCCGGGGCTGGTGCGGCATATCTTTCTTTGCTGCGATGAAGAGCGCGCGCAGTGCACCAGCGGCAAGAAAATGGCGGCGGCGTGGCAGTTTCTCAAATCGAGGTTGAAAGAGTTGGGCCTGGTGGACCGCGGTGGAGTTTATCGCACCAAAGCGGCGTGTTTGAGAATCTGCACCGATGGGCCGGTGGCCGTCGTCTATCCCGAAGGCGCCTGGTACGGCCATTGCGATCCGCCCGTGCTGGAACGGATCATTCAAGAGCACCTCATCGGCGGGCGCGTGGTTGAAGAGTTTTTGATCGTCGAGCGACCGCTGCGGGCACAGGGGCCTGCATGAAGGGCCCTATCCGCAATCATGTCGCGATCGAGCGCGATTTTCCACTGCGGCTGTTGGAGCTGACTCTGCCAACTCCCGAGGAAAACCTGGCGCTCGACGAAGCCTTGCTCGACGAGGCCGAAGCAAGCGGTGAACCGCGTGAGACGCTGCGGCTTTGGGAGCCAGCGGGGCCGCTGGTGGTCGTCGGCCGGTCGTCGCAATTGGCGGCGGAGGTTCAGGAAGAGCGCTGTCGTGAGCTGGCAATACCGATTCTACGGCGCTCGAGCGGCGGCGCCGCCATCGTTACCGGCCCGGGTTGTTTGATGTACGCTCTGGTGCTCAGTCTCGAGATTCGCCCGGCGCTGCGGGCCATCGACGCCGCCCACCACTTCGTGCTGGGCGCCATCGCCGGCGCGTTGCAACGGCAAGGTGTCGCCGCCGAGCATCGAGGAACAAGCGACCTGACGCTGGGCAATCGCAAGTTTTCCGGCAACAGCGTGCGTGTGCGCCGCGAACATCTGCTCTATCACGGCACCCTGCTCTACGACTTCCCGCTCGAACGAATTGCCGACTGTTTGCGGATGCCGCCCCGTCAGCCCGATTATCGTGACGGTAGAGTACACGAGCAATTCGTCACGAACCTGCCGCTCTCCCGTGACACACTGCGCCATGCGCTGGTTGAAGCTTGGCCTCTGGAAGGCACATACGCCCACTGGCCGCACAAACGCGTCGCTGCGCTCGTGGCAAGCAAATACTCGCAGCCCGAATGGAAACTGTTCTGACCTGCAGAGCCGTTTGCACATGAGCAGTTCTGACGTGAACGATGGCCTGCCTGAGCCGCTGCCGCCGCTGGAGATTGTTGAGGCGAGCGAGCCGGTGGTCGCGCGTGTTGGCCAGCCGGCAATCGGGCGGCTGCTGGTGCTCACGGCCACGCTGTTTTGGAGCACGAACGGGCTGTTCGCGAAGGCCGACATTTTCGCCGATTGGCCCCTCGACTCGCGCGGCACGTTGCTCGCTTTTTGGCGTGCCATGTTTGCCGGCTCGTTATTGGCATTGCTCGTGCGCGAGCCACGCTGGGACCGCCGTCTCCTCCCGATGGCCCTGGCTTTCACGGGCATGAACCTGGCCTTTCTCAAATCGTTGGTGACTACGACGGCGGCCAATGCCATCTGGCTGCAAAGCACCTCGCCGATGTGGGCCTTTTGTTACGGCCTCGTGCTGCGCCACGACCGCTTTGACCGCCGCGATGCCTGGCCGCTCGTCTGTGGGCTGGCGGGGACCGTGACGATCCTCATTTGCGAATGGAGCGCGCCGAGCTCATCACGTGCAGCGCCAGCCCGACCGCTTTGCGGCCGTGGTGGCGAACGCCGGCTCATGGACGCTCGCCCATTGGCCGGCCATTCGCGGCACGCGGCTGTGCATCGTGCATGGCGTTCACGATGCCCGGCCCAAGCTGCGCTGGCACTACACCGACATCGAATTCGCCCGGCAGACCGACCGCCTGCTGAACGAATATGGTCTCGATCATGCGTATCTGGAGCACCAAGGCGAGCACGCGGTGCTTTTTGCGCGAGACAAGATCGCTGAATTCTTCGTGTCTGGCCGGGAGTTGCGGCGAGATCCGTTTTATCCGCATGTTACGTTGGCCTCGCCCACCGGCTTTCGGCCTGATTATTATTGTTCGTCGGTCGAACACAACCGCTGGTTGACCCTCGATGAAGCGACCGATGGCGAGATTGAATACGACGAGCTCATCGACAACGGCGTGGAAGGCGATTTCGACGCCTGGCGTCTGGAGCATCGCCGCGGCCGCCGGCCGGGAGCCTCGATCGACGCTTTGAACGTGGGCGGAAACGTGATTGAAGTAACGACGCGTAACGTGGCCCGGTTCACCGTGTGGCTGCACCCTCGCATGGTCGACGTTGGCAAGCCGGTGACGGTGCTCGTGAACGGCGAGTCGCGCTGCGTCGCCTCGGTGCAGCCTTCATTGGCAACGGCGCTGGAGTCGTATCGGCGGCGGCGCGACTGGGGCTTGATTTATCCGATGAAGGCCGCGATCGCCGTGAATCAGTGATGCGCCGGTCACGCGCGCTCGAAGGCGAGCGGCTGCTCCGCGCGAGGGTCGCGAATGCGGATCGATACTTTGCCGGCGAGCAGATCGTCGAGCAAATGGCCGACGACTTCGGCCCGCCAGCCCTGCGCCAAAAGCGGCGGCTCGCGGTCGGCATCGTACTCGCCTAACTGATAGGCCACGAGGTCGCGAACGTCGTTGGCGCTGCCTACCAGGCTCGGCGCCACCTCGGCCGCTCGGCAGATGCTGCTGAGAGCGGAAGAGAGGAACTGGCCGAGCATCATCAATTGTGAGCTGGCGTCACGCCGTACCGTGCCGGGACAGGCCTCTTCGGGGACGCTCAACGCCTTCTCGATCGCCTCGCAGAGGCCGGGCAATTGCCGCACCAGGTCGCTGCGCTCCATGCCCCGCACGGCGCGCACCTGCTTGGGATCGGCGCTGCGCCGCTTGGCCAGCTCGACGATCAGGTCGTCGCGCAGCACGCGGCGCACGGGACTATTGCGCCTTTCCGCTTCGCGATCGCGCCAGTGCCACAGTTCGCGCACGATGGCCTGGCAGCGGCCCGACAAGCCCGCGCTGCCCGACACTTTGCGCCAACGTTCGCGCCGCCGCGATTCGTCGATGTCGCTGATAAAGCCGGCGGTTTCCGTTTGGAACCAGGTCAGCCGGCCGAGCTCGCTCAGCCGGGCGTGCAGCGTCTCGCGCAAGGCGGCCAGGTGGCGAACGTCTTCCAACGCGTAATCGATTTGCCGGTCGGACAAGGGTCGCCGCCGCCAATCCGTGCGGGTCTCTCCTTTGCGCGGCGTGACACCCAACAACTTGGAGATCAGATTGCCGTAGCCGGCCGGATATTCGAGGCCGATGAAGCCCGCGGCGAGCTGCACGTCGAACAAGTTGGCCGGCGGCTTGTCGACCGCACCCAGGCAAAAGACGATCTCTTCGCGTCCGGCATGGACGATCGTTTCATGGCCGGGCGCGGCGAGCAGTTGCCAGAAAGGCGTCAGATCGCCGAGCGCCATGGTGTCAATGACTGCCAACTCGCCGCCCGCCGCCACCTGGACCAGGCATAACTGTGGACGATAGGTGTGCTCGGATACGAATTCCGTATCGAAGGCAATTGCCGGACAGTTGCGCAGCCGCTCGCAGAGCGCGGTCAACTGGCTTTCGGTGGTGATAATCGGGGCCATCAAAAGAAGATCAGAGTCGTCAAGATAAACAAGGGAATGAGTACGGCGCCGCTATAAACCATGTAACCGAAGAAGCTCGGCATGCGAATTCCAGATTTTTCGGCAATCGTTTTGACCATGAAGTTGGGACCGTTGCCGATGTAGGTGTTCGCGCCCATAAACACTGCCCCCAAGCTGATGGCGGCCAAAAAGGGTTCGTAAACCTCGGCGATGCTCGTGCCGGTGTGCGGCAGAGTGCGGGCGGTCGCGAAGAAAACCAGGTAGGTCGGCGCGTTGTCGAGAACGGACGACAGCGCGCCGGTGACCCAGAAAAAACGGGGCGGGGTATTGATCGGCAGTTTTGGGCCTTCGATGTGCAGAATTTGCAAGGCGGGCTGCATGCAGATGAAGATGCCCACGAACAGCGCCGCCACCTCGACGATCGCGCCATAATTAAAATTGTTGCCGCGGCGGACCGAGGCGGAGCCGAAGAACAGCGACAGCCAGACGAGGCCCAGTAGCACAATCTCGCGCAGGTACAGCCACGGATGCCACTCGGTGCCGGGCAGCGGCTTGCTGGGATCGAGCAGGCCGACGGCCAGCACCACGCCGGCCAGCAACAACGCGTTCGGCCACAGCCCACCGAAGCGCAGGGGATGCACGCGCGTCTCGTCACGCACGACGTCGGGAAAAGTTTCGCGCGGATAGCAACGCCAGCGGTCCCAGGCAAAGTAAATCGCCAACAACGACAAATTGATGAATAGCCACTCCTTCCAAAGCGAGAGCGTCCAGAGAAAGGGCACCCCTTGCAGATAACCCAAAAACAGCGGCGGGTCGCCCAACGGCAGCAAGCAGCCTCCACAGTTGCAGACGACGAAAATGAAGAACACGACCGTGTGGCTGACATAGGTGCGCTCGCGATTGGTCTCCAGCAACGGCCGAATCAGCAGCATTGCCGCTCCGGTGGTGCCAATGAAACTGGCCAGCAGACCCCCAACGCCAATAAAAACCGTGTTGGTCAGCGGATGGGCAGGCAAGTCGCCTTCGATGCGAATGCCGCCGCTGATCGTATACAGGCTGAAGAGCAGCACGATGAACGGCACGAAATCCTGGAAGATGGCATTGGCGATCACCGTGGCGGGCAACTCCAGGGAGAAGAGGCCAGCGCCGCGCTCGATCACCTCATGACCCAGAAAATGGCGGTCAATGGGCCGCGAGTGTACGAGCGCGTAGTAAAGCAAGGTCAACAGGCCGAGCAGCGCGGCTACGAGAAACTTGTTGCGGTTGCTTTCCCACCAATGCTCGGTTTGGTGCAGCAGAGGAAAAACGGCGATGGCACCGAGCAACAATGCGAAAGGAGCAACCATCATCAGCGGCGGTTCGCGGCTAATGGGCGCCGCGGTCGGCAAGCTCGTCTTCGTCGCGGCACCGTGGCCATGGTCGTCGCCCGGAACGTATTCTTCTGAGGCAGCCGCGTGTTCGGCGGCCGTGATCAAATCAGTGCCTTGCTGGGGCCAACCCATTGAAGCAGCCAGCAAATAGACCGCGATCAACGCGGCCAGCGCGATTAGCACGCCGCGTTGTGAACCGCCGCCGGCCTCGTGACCATGTTCCGACATCAAAGTGCCTGCGCTAGGGTATGCTCCGGTGTGGTTGCCGACACACGGTTATACCCGAAGGCAGGGCGGGTGTTGTAGTGCGGACCTCTGGAGTGCGGCTTTTCGTTGCGACGGAGCCGATTTGGCAGCCAGTGCAGTCGTTTAACCGCAG
>DASSFG010000643.1:0-2105 GCA_035694685.1 Pirellulales bacterium | reverse complement strand
GCTCGATGGCGTCGAGCGGCTGCACGCCAAGGTGCGGCACGTTTATCGGCTGTTTGGGAACGGCGACAAGCTCGGGCTGCAAATCAGTCCCGGCGGACACAAAGACATCCAGGAGCTGCAAGTCGCGGCCTTCCGCTGGTTCAACCGCATTTTGAAAGGCGACGAACAGTCGCTGGCCGAAAACACGGGGGCCACGTACTTCACACCCGAAGAGCTGCGCGTATTCCGCGATGGCTTGCCCGCCGACCAGATCAATACGCGCATCCACGAAGAATTTGTACCGTTGGCGGCGCCGCCTTGCGTGCCCGAAAGCCAAGACGAATGGGCCACGCTGCGTGACGGCTGGATGGCGGCACTTAAGAACAAGTCGTTCCGCGGCTGGCCGAGCGAGGCGGGCCCGTTGAACGTGTCGCAGGTGGGCGCCCGCGCGCAAAACGGCTGCGTCGCGCGCGTGTATGACTTCGACAGCCAGCCCTGCGTGCGGCTGCGCATGTTTCTTTGCCACCAGGCTGCACTCGAGGACGTGCAACAAGTCCGGCTGTCGATTGGTGGCGACGATCCAGTCGGTCAGCAGGCGACGGCGCGTTTACGGGCGATTTTGGCAAACACCGCCGATGACTTGGGACTGCCGAGCGTTTCAGGCGACGGCACGCCTGGCGACCTGCCCGAAGGAGTCGCCGAGGCGGTCTTCTTTCCGCGGGGCGTAGGGCCTGCTGCTTGGGACGCGAGCGAGCAGAAGCAGATTCAAAACCGCCGCCGCTTTATGCTGTTGGGTCAAACGCTGGCCGGTATGCAAACTTGGGACGTGCGCCGCGCCTTGCAAGCAATTCGCGTCCTGCCCGGCGTCGATGCAGAAGCGAAGCTTAACGTCGCGGCCTCCGGCGACATGACCGTGCCGCTGCTCTATGCGACGCTTTTCGAGCCGCCGCCCGCCGCGATGACCTTGTTCAATCCGCCGGCGACACACGCGGATGGCCCCGACTTGCTGAATGTCCTGCGGTACCTCGACCTGCCACAGACGATGGCGATGGCCGCCGAACGCGGCGTGACCATCAACGTCACCGCTCCCACCGGCGACGCCTGGGAATACCCCGAGGCTGTGATCGAACGGCTAAAATGGCCGAATGCAAGCCTCAGCGTGCAAAAATAGTGGCCTGCCAACGCGGCTGCGTTCATTAGTAGTACAGTGACGAAAGGGAGGACGGGCTTCCGTGCCCGGTCGCCAAAAGCAGTGAGCTTTTTTGTCCGCCAAATATTGCAACCAACGGAAAAATCTGGTGTACAATGGAAACTCCACTCGACAGGGGGTCGAGCGGATAGTTTTTCAGCCTGAGAAAGGGCCCTCGATAGGGAGGCGTTGCATGTCATCCGCAGTTTCGCATTTCGGACGTCGTTTGATCGTGCTGGCGTTTCACTCCGCCTTGCTCCTCATGCTGTCGGCGTCGACCGCCCGCGCCCAGCGCGTTATCGTCGGGGGCTTTTCACAGGCGGTCGGCGGGATCTCGATCGACACCAAAGGAGTCTTAGCGAATGCCGAACGCGGCCATAAGGGCATGCGGCAGTTCTGGCTCGACATGCTCAAGCCGGTGCCCGAACAACTCAATCAACAGGCGAACATGCGCAAGATCTCGCTGCGTGGATTGGCGGGTTTGCTGGCGAGGATGAACGAGCAGGCGGCGTTGCCTGACGAGGTGCGCTTCCTGGCCGGACTACAGCGGGTGGAATACGTGCTGGTTTATCCTCAGCTTAACGACATCATCCTGGTGGGTTTTGGCGAAGGATGGAAAGTCGACGCCCGCGGCAACGTCGTCGGCGTGACTACGGGCCGCCCGGTGATGCAGCTCGACGATCTGCTCATTGCCCTGCGCACGGCAGAGCAAGCGGGACGCGAAGCGATCACTTGCTCCATTGACCCAACGGAAGACGGCCTGGTCCGCCTGCAACAGATGGCGCCGCAGCTCTTTCAGATCAGTTCCGATCCCAAGGCCGTGGGCGCCGAGATCGAAAAGGCCATGGGTCCGCAGAGAATCTCGTTTCACGTCGTGCCGCCCACCAGCCGCTTTGCCCACGTGCTGCTGGCCGCCGATTACCGTATGAAGCGGTTG
>DASSFG010000642.1:0-5461 GCA_035694685.1 Pirellulales bacterium | reverse complement strand
GTGGTCGCGGAGCGACCTTTCTTTCGTCCTGCCTGTTCGTCGTCACCGGCCGCGCATCAAAAGAAAGCGGCTCCGCCGCAAGCCAAAGCGGCGATGAATCGCCGCACTCCAAAGTGTTGCGACCCCTTCGGTGACCATGGTCGCGTAGTCATGCGTTACACCCTGGGCAACTCGAAACCCTTTCGGCGCGGGCGGTCCAGCAGGGCGTTGGCTTCGTCGTCATCGATGAACAGTTCCCGGGCGGCGTCCCAGCGCAAGTCGCGGCCGATGGCACGCGTGATGTTGGCCAGGTGGCAGACGCTGATCGAGCGATGGCCGATCTCGACGTCGGCTACGGGCGTCTTGCGGCTGCGAATACAGTCGAGCCAGTTCTGCATGTGCCAGCGGGCCTGCCAGAGCGCCAACTGGTCGCTCCACTTCCGCTCCTCCTCCTCAACGTTGACCTTCTTCTTCAGCTCCTGGACAATCTCGGGCGGGTTCGAGCTGAATTTGTTGCGGTTGATCTCCAACTTCCCCTTCTCGCAGACGAACACCGCGCCGCCCATTGGCCCTCGGCCTTGTTCCAGCACGAAGTTGACCTCAACGCCGTTGGCGTAGCGCATCGCCACTTGGCCGTTTGAGCCCGGCGAAAGCGGACGCAGCTCGGCCGGACCTGTGTCGTCCATGCCAAGCGCCCACTGAATCTGGTCGACGCCGTGCGCACCCCAATTCGTCATCTCGCCCCCGGCGAAATCGCGCCAGCGCATCCAGCCCATCCAGTCGGGATGATACGGCCGGTCGGCTGCCTGGTTCAGCCACATATTCCAATCGAGTCCCGCGGGAACGGGCATTGCCGGAATCGGTTCGGCGGGAGACTCCTGCGCGCCGCTGTAGTTCATGGCCCGAACTTCGAGCACCTTGCCCAAGCCACCGCTACGAACAAGCTCACAGGCAATCTGGTTCATCGCCATCGAGCGTTGTTGCG
The DNA here is from genome assembly GCA_035694685.1 of Pirellulales bacterium. Classification (GTDB taxonomy): domain Bacteria; phylum Planctomycetota; class Planctomycetia; order Pirellulales; family JAICIG01; genus DASSFG01. Next base: position 4,497 of record DASSFG010000642.1, on the reverse strand, counting down.
AACCGACTTGCAGAATTCGCTTGTAATGCCGAACGGCGTCGACAAGTGCTCGTCCTTCGCGCACGTAGAGTGTGAGCGGTTTCTCGGCATAGATGTCTTTACCCGCCTGGCAGGCGTGGATGCACGGCAACACGCGTTGAAACTCGCCCGTGGCGACAATCACCGCGTCGATGTCTTGGCGATCAAGTATCTTGCGATAGTCCTGGTAGACGGGCCAATCTTTCTGCGCCTTGGCCTTGAACGCTTCGGCCCGCGGCAGGTTGCAGTCGCTTAGCGCCACGATTTCGGCCGACTCAGGAAGTTGCTGCAAGAGCAGGCTGGCCCGCCCGCCCATGCCGATCGCTCCCACGGTAATGCGATCGTTGGCGCCTGGCTTTCCCGGAGCAGCCAAAACGCCGCGCGGTATGACCAGGGGTGCGGCGACGGCCCCGGCTGCGGCTGCCGCCCCGTTGCGGAGAAACCTACGGCGATTCAAACGGGACGACGAACCAGACGGCTTGTGGTTCATGGGCGATGATCTCACGGCTAGTATTGAGTGGAATCAACCGGCGACGCAAATTCGGTCACCCCTGTTGTAACCGTATTCTCCCAGCTTTTCCACAGTTGCATTCTGCGCAACCCGCCTAGCTCCAGAGCGGGCGGGTCGTTATCATCTCGCGGCGATTGCGCCTGCAAATAAGACAATGGACTGGCATCGTTCGCAACGCTCTGAAATACGCGGCGCCTGACATGGAGGTGGCGACTTGACGACGGTAACTTATGATGCGGCCTGGACGGTGGCCCCGCGTGCGGAGGCATCGGCCACGTGGACCACCGTCCGGCGAGCGCTCGGCGTGGCGGCCGTTTATACGTTGACCTACCTGGCCGTGTTCTCGCCGGTGCTGGCCCGCGGGAATCTGTTGGCGCCGGGCGACGGCGTGATTGTGTTTCTGGCCGGCTTCCGCTCGGCACGCTGGGCCTGGGATCCCACGATGTTCGCCGGCTTTCCGGGCCTGGCCGATCCGCAACGTATGTCGTGGTATCCGCCCGCGCTGGCGGCCTCGCTCTTGCCCGACGGCTGGAACGCCTTGGTTCTCTCCGGCTACGTCTTGGCAAGCTGCTTTACCTACGCCTACGTGCGCAAGCTCACCGGTTCCTCGCTCGGAGCGGGCGTGGCTGGGCTGGTCTATGGCCTGAGCGGTTTCTTGATCGCACATCTGGGTCACGTCAACCTGGTGCATACAAGCGCCTGGCTGCCAATGGTGCTGTACTCGTTCGAAAAACTGCGCGCGCGGGCCGCCCCTGCTTGGATTGCCACGGCCGCGCTGGGGCTGGCGTGCTCGGTCCTCGCGGCCCATCCGCAAATTTCCGCGTACACGATTATGTACCTGGGGCCTTATGCGGTGGTCGCGGCGGCCAGGGCGCCTGCCGGCCGTTGGCGATACTGCGGCGCGGCAATGACGGCCGTCGTCCTCGGCCTGGCGTTGTCGGCTATCTTGCTGCTGCCCCTGCACCAATTGACGAAAGGCTCGTTGAGAAGCGACGTCGACTATGCCACCTTCACCTCGTTCAACTTGCCACTTGGGCAGTTGTCGCAGATGATCTTTCCCTATGCATTCGGCGATGGGCGTTACCTGGCCTACGCCGGCGCAGGCAACATCACGGAAACCACCGGTTATATGGGACTCTTGCCGTTGCTTTTGGCTGGGCTGGGGGCGTGCTCGGCGGCCGGCCAGCGCACCGTGCGCTTTTGGCTTGCGGCAGGCGCCTGCGCTCTGGTTCTCTCGCTCGGCGCCGACGGCGGACTTTCAGCCCTGTTATATCACGTGCCGGTGCTCAACAAGTTTCGTTGCCCTGCACGCCACCTGGGAGAGCTCTCGCTGGCGGTGGCCGTGTTGGCGGGATGGGGCGCCGCGTCACTCGGCAGTTTGCCCAAGCCACAACGCATTCGCCTGGCGCAAGTTGCCAGTCTCATACCGATGGTCGCTTTTGGCGTCGCTGCGTGGGGCTTGTCGCACTGGGTACAAGGCCACCCTGAGATGGCCATCCATTTCACCTGGAAGAGCTGGGCCATTGCCATGCCGCTTTCCGCCTGCGTCGTCGGACTGGCAGTATTCTGGTGGAATGCGGTCAAACCGACGAAGCTGGCGGGCGGAGTTTTGCTGGCGACCGTCGCACTGGAACTAGGAACCACCGCGCAGTGGGCCGATTGGAGCTGGCAATCGGTCGAAGAACCGGTGCTCGCCTGCCCGGAGGTGTTGGCCAAGTATCGCGATGAATTCCTTTCGACCGGCCAACGTCTCACCGGCTTGCTCAGTTCTCCTTGGACACCGGTCGATGCGGCGCTGGCAAACTTGCCGGCACTCTGGAAACTGCCGACGACCGGCGGCTACAATCCGCTCGCGCCGCAGCGCTTGGCCGAGTTTCTGCACCTCGATCGTTCGGGAAACGGATTCGCGTCGTATCGTGCGCTGGAGGATACCGATCGCGCCCTCGATCTGCTTGCCTCGCGCTACGTCATTGCTCCCAACAACCTGATCGTATCCGACTCTCCGCTCTACAAGCCCGAGGCGGAGCGGCTGTTGACGGCATCGGACCGATTTCGCCGCGCCGATACGCTGGCCGAAAGCGTGTCGTTCGAGAACACGCGAGCCATGCCGCGGGCCTGGCTCGCGGCCCAAGTACGGCAACTCGACCAAGGCGACGTACTACGCAGCGTCCACACCTCGCGGCTGCCGGACGGATCGTCGTTTGATCCGGCTCAGACGGCCCTGGTTGAAGAGGCGATCTCAGGTGATGACCAGAGAGCCGCTACGGATGCGCGGGCCACCGCACGCGAGTTGGCACCGGGCCACGTCGAGATCGACACCGAATCTCCTGCGGCGACGTTTTGCGTGCTCAGCGACATGTTCTATCCTGGCTGGCGGGCAACGATCGACGGTACTCCATCCAAAATCTTTCGCACGGACTACGTGCTGATGGGCGTCGAGTTACCCGCGGGCCGGCATACGGTTGTTTTTCGATACGTGCCGACGAGATTCTATTTGGGCGCCCTGGTCAGCGGATTCGCGCTGCTATGCGTCATCGGCCTTGTGGGTTATTCTGCCCTGGTTGTCCGGCCTCAGGGAGGATGGGCTTCCTAGCCCCGTCACCTCACACGTTGACGGCCTGGGAAGGCCATCCTACGAGAACATCAGACGAGTGTGACGGTAAGTCTCCCAGTGATACCCAACAGTCATGACGTATACCTACGAACAAATCGCCGGCATGATCGACCATTCGCTGCTCAACCCAACGTTGACGGCCGAGCAGCTCGATGCCGGCTGCCGCCTGGCGGTGACCTATCAAGCCGCCAGCGTCTGCATCATGCCGTATTACCTGCGTCGTTGCGCCGAACTCGTAGCGGGTTCGGGCGTGAAGGCGAGTACGACGATCGGCTTTCCCCACGGTGGGCATGCCACGACCGTCAAGGTCGCCGAAGCACGGCAGGCCCTGGCCGACGGCGGAGAAGAGCTCGACATGGTCGTCAATATTTCACAAGTGCTCAGCGGCCGTTGGGACTTTGTCCGTGACGACATTCGCGCGATTGTCGACGTGACCCACGCCGCCGGGCAGAAGGTCAAGGTCATTTTCGAGAACTGTTATCTCGAAGACGTCCAGAAAACCAGGCTCTGTGAAATTTGCAGTGAGTTGCGTGCCGATTGGGTGAAGACGTCGACTGGCTACGGCAGTGGCGGCGCCACGCACGAAGATCTGGCCCTGATGCGCAAGCACGCCGCGCCGCACGTGCAAGTCAAAGCTGCCGGCGGAGTGCGCGACCTCGACGCCTTGCTCAAAGTGCGCGAACTTGGCGTCACGCGTTGCGGCGCCAGCCGCACCAAAGAAATGCTCGACGATTGCCGCAGGCGGTTGGGACTCTCCGCACTTGCTTAAGACACGGCTGCTCATTTAAGCAGGATCGGGCCGGGCATGCCCGGCTCGCCATCACGCCGTTCCCACTCGCGGCGCACTTCGCCCAGCCCGTAGGCGCAAAGTTCAAAGTCGTGGCTCAAACGCTCGAGCACATCGTTTTCCTCCGGACGGTCTTCGGCGGGAATCGTGGCCGCGATGTGATATGCCCGTTTGCCCTGCTCGCAGTAATCGACGAAATAGTCGAGCCGCGACGACGATTGCAACCGCCGCAGTGCCTCTGGATAAACGCCGGTCCAAAACAGCGTGAAATCGCCAATGTGGCGATGGACCTCGCGGCGTGGGTTGCCGATGCGCGCCTCGGCCTCCAGCAGCATCTCGGCCACTTCTTCCAGGCGCCGGCCAGTCGGGTTGCGGACGCTGTAGATGGCGTCGCTATGGACGAACCGAGTCAAGAGAGCGGCCATGTAGTCGACCAGCGGTGGATCGGCCACGCCCAGCCGGGCTTCAAAGGTGTATTCCGCCAGCCCGGAGAAAAAACGATAAAGTACTGAGCTCGAACGTTTTATGTCCATTCCTTGCCTCCTGTCACCCGCCGGCCAAATCGAC